>DASTWV010000011.1 GCA_035765775.1 Actinomycetota bacterium
AGCAGCACGGCGATCGAGGCGAAGGTCTGCGAGCTGCTCGGGGCGGTGGGGGCGATGGTGGCCGAGACGTTGGTGTCGTAGACCACCTGGTTGTCCCGGGCGTCGTACTGGTAGACACACCCCGGCGTCGATCCCGCCGACAGCGCCCCGGGCACGTTCAGGTAGCCGTAGTACAGCTCCGAGGTGGACGACGGCGTCAGGCTCGGGTACGCCAGGGTGGTGGAGGCCACCCCGGTGTCCACCTTGCCCGAGGCATCGAGCGACCACACCGTGGCCGCCCCCGCCGAGGAGGAGAACTCCTCAAGGTCCAGGGCGCTGGCGGTGTTGGCCGAGGAGGCGACGTCGTAGGCCACCGAGATGGTGGAGGAGCCGGCGGTGGTGACGGCGCCCCACCAGATGGCGTAGCCGTGGGTGGCGTCGGAGCCGGGGTAGGCGATCGCCTGGTGCCAGGTGGCCACCCCGCCCCCGCTGACCGAGGTCACCGCCGGCACCGGGCCACCCGAGTTCTTGGTCTCGATCGCCAGGGTGAGCACGTCACCCACGGCAGCGGGCGAGTCGGCCATCGAGGTCTGCTCCGCCGAGGTCACCGAGGTGAGCCCGGTCACCGCCGAGATGGCGGCCGGGGTCCCGCCCCCGCCGCCCCCGCCACCGGAGGTGTAGGTGAAGTGGTCGGCGGCCACCACGGCGCTGGTGCCCGACGGGGTGGTGACAAAGACATCGACCGTGCCCGAGCCCGCCGGCGAGGTGGTGGTGATCTGGGTCCCGGTCCCGTTGACCACAAACGAGCTCACGGCCGTGGTCCCGAACCTGACCGCCGTGGCCCCGGCAAAGTTCGACCCGGAGATGGTGACCGCCGTGCCCCCGGCCGCCGTCCCGGACACCGGGCTGACCCCGGTGACTGCGGGCGGGGTGGCCGAAGCGTAGGTGAACCGGTCGGCCGCCGATGTCGCCGACGTCCCGAAGAGCAGCGTGGCGACGGTGACGTCCACGGTTCCGGTCCCCGCCGGTGCGGTGGTGATGATCTGGGTCCCCGACCCGTTGACCGAGAAGCCGGTGGCGGCGGTGGTGCCGAACCTGACCGACGTCGCCCCGCCCAGGTTGGACCCGGTGATGGTCACGGTGGTGCCCACCGGCCCGCTGGACGGGCTGAGCCCGGTGACGGCCGGGGCGAGCCCGCCGCCCTGGGTGGAGGCCTGGACCAGCATCCCGATCGAGGAGTAGGTCTGCGACGACGACGAGGCGGTCGGGGCGATGGTGGACGACACCGACGGGCAGTACACGACCTGGTTCGAGCGGGCGTCGTACTGGTAGCTGCAGCCCGGCGTGGCCCCGGCGTTCAGCGACCCGGGGACCGCCAGGTACCCCCAGTACAGCTCGGAGCTGGACGACGGGCTGAGGCTCGGGTAACGCAGGGTGGTGGAGGCGACGCCGTTGTCCACCTTGCCGGTGGCGTCCACCGACCACACCGTCGAGGCGCCCGCCGACGAGGAGAACTCCTGCAGGTCCAGCGAGGTGGCTGTGGACGAGGAGGGGGGGATGCTGTAGGCGACATTGATGGTCGATGACCCAGCAGTGGTCACGACCCCCCACCACAGTTCCTGGCCGTGGATGTGGTCGAGGGTGAAGTACGAGGAGGCTTTCGACCACCTGCTGACCCCACCCCCGGTGACCGACTGCACGGTGAAGCTCGGCCCGGAGGTGAACTTGGTCTCCACGGCCAGCATCAGCACGTTGCCCGCCGCGGCCGGGGACACCGCCAGCGTCGTCTGCTCGCTGCTTGTGGCTGTGATCTCCGAGCCCACCGCATGGATGGTGGCGGCGGCGGCGAAGACGGCGGCGGCCACCACGAACTGGGCGGCAAGGAGTGTGGCGGCGAGCCCGAGGGCGGTCAGAAGCCTCCGGAGACGGCGTGATTCGGTGCTGAACGCGTGCATGCTCCCCCCTGCTGCTCGGCCGACGTATCCCCCCACGCGGCCGACCCCCCCTCGAGACCAGGCGCGCGCAGCGAAGCGAAGAACTGAAGCATTAATGGTTTCGGAGGGCCGGGCGCCGACCTTAAGCCGGGAACTGCCACACCGCCATAAAATTTTCCTAATCCCCTACGGCTAAGATCCGAACCTTCCCTGCGGGATGTCTATCCTGCCCAAACAGGCCCGGCCGGGGATGCTTGAGACATTCTGTGTACACCGGGGTGTCATTGCCAGCCACGTCGATGTACACAGAATGCAAGTCCGCCCGAACCCGCCCCGCCCGAAGGGCCGCCAAAAGCCTGGTGGCCCGTACCGCGCCGCAGGCCCCCGCTCCGGGGCTCAGCCGGAGTACGGGGGCCTGCGTGCCGGGGGGGACCGGCGTCGGGGCGATGCTATGCGGGTGGAACCGGTGCGGTGGTGCCCTGCCGGGTCAGCAGGTCGGTCAGTAGGTCGATCGGTCAGTAGGTCGGTCAGTGGTTAGTGGTGCCCGGTGTGGGTGGTGGTCCCGGTCGAGCCCGAGACCGAGCCCGAGGCGGAGCCGGTGAAGGGGTTCCACGAGCCGCCGGTGTTCCAGGAGCCCGTGATGCCCGTCCAGCCGCTGCCCGAGGTGGTGCCCGCCGTCCCGGTCACGCCGGCGCTGCCGGTGAAGCCCTTGGGCAGCGAGGACAGCAGCTTCAGCCAGGCGCTCGGGTCGAACAGGGAGGCCGGGTTCGGCACCGTCGCCGTCACGCCGGCGCCGCCCGAGGTGCCGCCCGTGATGCCCGGCAGCTTCGGCAGGTTGGGCACCAGCGACAGCAGGCCGCTGAGCGGGTTGCCGACGGTCGAGGTGGGGATCTTGGGCAGCGTCGGCGCCAGGCTCTTCAGCGCCCCGGCAAGAGCGGAGGCGCACGCCTGGGCGGCGCTGGCGACTGCCTTGGCGTCCTGGCCCAGTGCCTGGATCTCGGCGGAGGTCTTGGCCTTGATGGCGGCCTGCACCAGCGTCTCGATGGCGCTCTTGAGCGGGGCCGAGCAGCCCTGGATGGCAGTGGCGATGGTCGAGGCGGCGTTGCTGATGACCGGCGGCACCTTGACCGTCGAGCTGACGGTGGTGCCGTTGGGCAGTGCGCAGCCGATGGATTCCTGCGCCAGCGCGGTGGCCCGGGCGGCGAGGGACTGGGCGCCTGCCGAGGTGAGCACCCCGTCGATGTCGTGCACGAGGTCGCCGGCCAGGGAGGTCACGTTCTGCGTGCAGGTGCCGGCGGTGTCGAGGGCCGCCGAGGTGATCTTCGAGGGGGCACCGGCGTTGGCGTTGACCTGGTCGATCAAGCTGCCCACGGTGGAGGCGACCTGCTGGGCCTGGTGCTCCTCGGCCTCAAGCTGGACGCCGGCCGACGCGCTGACTGCCGGAGTGGGGTTGCCGGCGGCGGCCGAGAAGATGTTCTGGACGGGAGCCGGCAGGGCGCCGGCTGCTGCCAGCCCGCCAGTGGCGGCGGCTGCGGCCACCACGCCGGCCAAGATCTTGGCGGTGAGAGTTCCAAAGAGGCTGCTGAACACGACCTTCCTCCTCCAGGGTGGGCGGCCGGGGGTCCCGGTATCGGTACCGGGTCGGGGGGTCGGCCGCTGCTGAGTACGCTGCTGCGTGATGGGGAGGCGGGCGGCGTCGGGCAGCTTGTCGAACATCTGAGCCAGGTGGGCCTGGCGGACCGCCGGGGGCGGGTCGGCCACGTAACGGCTCTTCAGGTCGGCGAAGAAGCTGGTCAGATCCGGGGCGTCCTCCCCACCGAGCGGCGCCTTGCCGGTGAGGAGACGCTCGATGTCTGTATCGCTCATGCGGGTGACGTCGTCCATCTCGTGGGGGCAACCGTCCCGCGGGCTCACAGGGTTACGCCTTCTCTGGTGAATTCCCGGGCGATGGCTGCCACGCCCCGCCGCTGCAGTGCCTTCACCGCCCCGATGCTCTTGCCGACGACGTCGGCGGTCTCGGCCAGGGACAGGCCCGCGATGACCCGCAGGAGCAGCACGTCGCGTTGGTCCGGGACGCAGCGCCGGATGATGGCCTCGACGCCGACCGAGGCGAGGTGGTCCAGCGCCTCCTGCTCGACGTCGCCAATGGCGTCCGAGCTGTGCAGGGTCTCCAGAATGAGGGGCGCCTCGGGACGGCGTGTCCTGCGGCGGCGCTCGTCGATCATGCGGTGGTGGGCGATGACGAAGACCCAGGAACGGAAGTGAGCCTCGTCGCCATCGAAGCGGGCGATGTCCTGCACCAGGCGCAGGAAGACCTCGCCGGCGAGGTCATCGGGGTCGGGGCACCCGTTCGCCCGCAGGTAGCCGATCACCTGGGGGGCGAGGTCGGTGTATATGGCCCGCCAGGCCCACTGGGCGCCCGAGCGAGCGGCATCGACCGTAGTCTGAAAGCTCTCCCCCAGCGACAACCGGGCCTCCCCAATAGGTGCGTTCCAGGACGATCTTCGACGCCTGAAAATCAGCCCTTGAGGAGCAAAATTGCGTAGCCCAAAAGGAGCAGCTACCCCTCCCCAATTGTGTGCGTGCAGGGGCAGCTGACTACGTAAAAGGGGTGGTACCCGGGGCCTGGGACACCCTTGATGCCAGCTGTGAGCTGGCTGCTGACTGCTAGCTCGTGGCCTTCGGCTTGCGCTTCGGAGCCGCCGCGCCATTGCTGGTCGGCGCAGGCTTGGCGGCCGCCTTTGGGGTGGCCTTCGGAACGGCGGCTGCCGGCTTGGCGCTCGCCGAGGGCTTAGCGGTCCCCGCCGGCTTGACCTTCGCCGCAGCTGCGCCCGGAGCCTTGGGCGCGCCCGGAGCCTTGGGCGCGGACTTCGCCATTGCCGGGGCCTCGGGAGCCGCCTGCGCTTTCCCGTCCGTCTTGGCCTCCGCCTTCGCCACGCCCTTGCCCTTGGGCGCCGGGGCCAGGACGTGCACCTCGTGGGTGTGCAGGGTGCCGTCGGTGAAGATCTGGCCGTTCATCTGGCCGTAGAGCCGGTAGCACAACGTCCGGGTGGTCGGCCCGTCCGGCTGGGGTTTGGGGGCCGGAACCGCGGTGCCCAGCGCGAAGAAGTCGCCCCCGCCCTCGGCCCCCTCCTGGTAGGACAGCGGCAGCGTCTCGGCATGGAGGACGGCGTCCTCGCCCAGCAGGCGGAGGTCCACCCACAGGTCCTTGTCGTAGGACAGGTTGCGCACCCAGGCCTGGACGGACAGAGCGATGGCCGCTCCCGACGGGCGCCCGGCGAGCGGTGCGAGGTGCAGGCCCTCGACCCCGGCCGATACTCCTTCGGCGAACACGTTGACGACCTCCGGGCTGACCACCGCGCCGGGACGCAGGTCGAGTGTGGTGGCGTCGGGCCTATCGATCACTCCGGTGGATGACGCTTGCGAGCTTTTCCTGGGCATCGGTGGTCTCCTTGTGGGATGGGACCGGGGTCCCGTGCGGTCAGGGCTGTCGAGCTGGGCCTGGGTCGTCTGGATGGCGGCGGCAGGAGGTCACTGGCACCTCGGGTCAACTCAACCCACCGGGCCCGCACCTTCTACCGGCAGGGGACGGGACCACGCTGGCCGCGGGTTGCCCGACCGCACTGCCCTTGGCCGCTCCAGGAAGCGGTCGATAACACATACCTACTGCCGAGAACGTACCACACGCCCTGGGCTGATCCCGGCTTATGCTCACGCAGCGATGCTGGAGATGAGATACCGCTGCGACGAGTGCGGAGCGGTCACCGCCAACCCCACCAGGGTGCACATCTGCACCCGGTGCAACGCTCGGGTGTGCAGCGACTGCCTCGCCGGCCATAGGGCAGCCCATCAGGTCCCGCCAGAGGCGTCCGGCGGGGGATGCGCCCCACCGGACCGCTGAGCCCGCCCCCTCCGGCAGGGGCAGGCCCGGCCCGCTCCGGGACCACGTTCGGTGTACGGCTACCCCAGCAGCTTCTTCCAGGACTTCTCGGCCTCGCTCAGGGGCGGCTCGGCCTTCTCGGGGGCTGCGGGCGCCGCTGGCACCGCTGGTGACTGCGGCATGGGCGGCCGCCCTGTTGCCGAGGACTCGAACCCGGGCATCTTCGAAAAGTAGGCCTTCGCCTTCTCGGCGTCCTGGCGGATCTGCTCCTCATCCTGGGACGGCATGTGCACCTCCTTGGTTCTGACCCGGCCTCTGGGGACCGGGGCCTTCGCTCGGTCAGTCATCACTGTAATACCCATCTGTTCCAAAGAGACTTGCCAACTGGCGCACCGTTGGCCCGGTGCGGGCCCACCTGGGGGTGCACCTGGGGTGCACACTATGGGGGCAACGCCTCGCCGAGGGGGCGTGCGGGGGTTCGACCAGAGATGCCCTTCAGCCGCGGGTTCCGTGGCCGCCGGACCGACGACGCCACGCGCCGCCGCCTCCCGCCCGGCCAGTACCTGGAGACCGGGTTCCCCGTCCTCACCGCCGGTCCGACCCAGCGCACCCCACTGGACCGCTGGACGTTCTCGGTGTCGGGCACCGGCGTCGCCCAGCGGGTGTGGACCTGGAACGAGTTGCGGGACCTGCCCCAGGAAAGCTTCACCGTCGACATCCACTGCGTCACCAAGTGGTCGAAGCTGGACACCACATGGGAGGGGGTCTCGGTGGACACGCTGCTGGGCGAGGATCCCCCGGCGACCGGCTACGTGATCGCCCTGTCGGACGGGGGCTACACCACCAATCTCCCCATCGCCGATGTCACCGGCGGCAAGGCCTGGGTGGTGCACACCTTCGAGGGCAAGCCCCTGGCGGCGGAGCACGGTGGTCCCGCCCGCCTGCTGGTGCCGCACCTGTACTTCTGGAAGAGCGCCAAGTGGGTCCGGAGCCTGCGCCACGTCGAGGAGGACGAGCGGGGGTTCTGGGAGAGCCTCGGGTACCACAACCGGGGCGACCCGTGGCTCGAGCAGCGGTACTGGGGGGACTGATCCAGCCCGTGCCCGTCGATGCAGTCGCCGGCCGCTTCGTCGAGGCCGAACTGATGGCCAGGTGGACCGAGACGCACTCGGCGGCCACGCTCCGCCTGCGTCCCGCCTCCTGGCGCGGCCACCGGGCCGGCCAGCACGTCGACATCCGGCTCACCGCCGAGGACGGCTACCAGGCTGAGCGCAGCTACTCCATCGCCTCCCCGCCCAATGGCGGCGGTGCCGACGGGACCATTGACGTGACCATCGAGCGGCTGGAGGACGGCGAGGTCTCGGCCTACCTGGTGGACGAGATGCAGCCCGGCGACCTCCTGGAGGTGCGCGGGCCGATCGGCGGATGGTTCGTCTGGGACGTCGCCGACGGCGGGCCGCTGCTGCTGCTGGCGGGAGGCTCAGGGATCGTGCCGGTCATGGCGATGGTGCGCCACCGCCACCAGCAGGGCAGCGACGTCCGGGTCCGCATGGTGGTCTCGGTCCGCACCGAGGAGGACCTGTTCTACGCCGCCGAGCTCACGGAACTGGCTGCCGCCGGGGATGGCTTCGAGCTGGTGGTGACCGTCACCCGGGGGGAGCCGGCGGCCGGCCACCGGGCGGGCCGGCTGGACGCCGCCCTGCTGGACGAGATGCGCTGGAACGGCGGCCGGGCGTACGCCTGCGGGCCCAACGGGTTCGTCGAGACCGCCACCGGGCTGCTCGTTGCGGCCGGCATGGATCCAGCCGAAATCCGGGCTGAGCGGTTCGGGCCCAGCGGGATCTGAGGGGCCGGAAACTACACTGCCTGGAGTGAGTAGTAGTTGGGAGGGCGTCGCCGGGCGTCACGTGGTGTTGACCGGTGGCACGCATGGCATCGGGCTGGCGGCGGGCAAGGCGTTGGCCGGCCGGGGAGCCCAGCTGACGATCGTCGCCCGGGATCCGTCGAGGGGCGCCCAGGCGGCGAAGGAGATCAAAGCTGCGGCCGCCGAGGCCGGGGTCGAGGGCCCGGTGGTCGACGTGGCCGTTGCCGACCTCCTCTCGCAGGCATCGGTCCTTGCCCTGGCCGCCGAGCTGGCGGAGCGGCCCGGGCGCATCGACGTCCTCATCAACAATGCCGGCGCGGTCTTCGCCCAACGCCGGCTGACCGATGACGGGGTGGAGACCACCTGGGCGCTCAACCACCTGGCGCCCTTCCTGCTGACCAACCTGCTGCTCGAGCGTCTCAAGCGCCAGCCGCCTGCCCGGATCATCACCACCACCTCCGATGCCCACAAGCGCGAGCGCCTCCCCTTCGCCGACCTCCTCGCCGAGCGGCGCTACAAGGGCTTCCGGCGCTACGGCCAGACCAAGCTGGCCAACATCTGCTTCACCGCCGAGCTGGCCCGGCGCCTGGCGGGCAGCGGGGTGACGGCCACCTGCTTCAATCCCGGTCTGGTGGCCACCGGCTTCAACCACAACAACGGGCCGCTCGCCGCACTGGAGATGCGCATGATCAAGCCGTTCTCCCGGACCCCCGAGCAGGGGGCCGAGACCCTGGTGTGGCTGGCCGACGCCCCCGAGGCGGCCGACGGCAGCGGGAAGTATTTCTTCGACTGCAAGCCGGTGGCCCCCAACGCCGAGGCCCAGGACCCGGCGATCTGGAAGCGGCTGTGGGAGGTCAGCGAGCGCCAGACCGGCCTGGCGGCCCCTCCTGCTCCGGCGTTCTAAGCCCCCTCGGCATCTGCGGGCGGGGTGTCCTTTTTTCTAGTCCGTGGGATCGAAGCCGGGCCGGAAGGGCTCGAACCACGAGGCGAAGTCGGGGCTGGCGGGGCCCAACTGGGACGCCGGTCCCTCCTCATCGGCGAAGCCGTCCTTCTCCTGCTCGAACAGCATGAGGAAGTCCAGATCCTCGAAGCAGCCCTCTTCGAGTCCCGCCTGCTCGTCCTGCGTGAAGGGTGACGAAGCGTCGTTGGCCAGGATGTACGCCTCCTGGATGATCGCCCACATGGCCATCTCTTCGGCCACGCTGGTCAGGAACGGGGCGCAGGGATAGGACCAACCCAGGGCCTGGGCCCGCTCCAGACGGGCGGCCAGGGCCCGGGTGCTTGCCAAGAACCTCGTGGCGAACCCGGCGTCGTAGGCCTGATGAGAGGGGTCGGTGACGGCAAGGGCCATGCATGTGCCGGTGAAGGGCCGCTGGTCCCCGAGGCGCTCCACGTCGGCCTCGTACTCGTCCACCAGCTGCCGGGCTGCGCCGATGAGGGTGCCCAGCTGGAAGGGGAGAGGGCAATCTCCTCGGCCGCATCCCAGCCGCCCGGGGTGTGGTCCTCGCTCATGGGTCGGGAGCCTACCGGGCCACCGCCACGCCCCGGAGGAGGGTGACCCGGCCCTCCTCGAGGTCCTGGCGCATGTTCTGCACCTTCGCCGGCATGTCCTTGATCACAAGGTGCAGGCCGAGCGGCGGCGGGGGTCCGGCGGCGAGAAAAGTGGCCGCCATGGTGAAGAAGGCGAGGGCCAGGGCGGTGACGTCCTCCCACACCGTCGGCTCGAAACCGGCAGCCTCCACGGCGGCGCGGGTCTCCTCCGGCGTGGCCAGGTGACTCCAGGCCGGCTCGCTGGTCCAGAGGGCCGGGAAGTGGACGGGTTGGGTCGGGCCCGCCATGACGTCGAAGAAGGCCAGGCGGCCGCCGGGCTTCAGGACCCGGCGGAGCTCGGTGTAGAACCCCGCCTTGTCCTCGATATTCATCGAGACATGCTGGGTCCAGGTGACGTCGAAGGCCCCGGCGGGGAACGGCAGGACCCGGGCGTCCGCCTGCAGGACGGCCACCTGGCCGGCGAGGCCGGAATGCCGGGTGAGGGCATCGGCGGTGGTGCAGAACTCCTCGGTGAGGTCGACGGCGGTCACGGTGCACCCCGTGAGCCGGGCGAGGGTGCGGGCCGGGCCGCCGAGGCCGCAGCCGGCGTCCAGAACGTGGTCGGTGGCGGTGATCTGGGCCGCCTCCGCCAGAGCCATGGTCGCCGGGCGACCGAGCGTGTGGAACTCCTCGAACTCGGAAAGGTCGTCCGGGCCCAGGTGCTCCGGGTCCCGCCCGGCGGCGACCAGAGCGGCCTCGAGATCGGCCAGGAGTGTGCCCCGGCTGTACTGCGCCTGGACTGACATTTCTCTCGCTCCCTCCCCGGCGTCGGCCGACCCAGCATACGGGCGCAGGCACAATGTGGCGATGCCATCGACCGTCCTGCTCGACGTTGCCCACGCCACGGTCTGGGTCCCCGGTCCTACCACGCTGCTGGCGGACATCTCCTGGTCGGTCGCAGCGGGGGAGCACTGGGCGTTGCTGGGCCCCAACGGGGCGGGGAAATCGACCTTGCTGCGCCTCGCCGCCGGGCTGCGCCACCCGAGCAGCGGGACGGTCGAGGTCCTCGGGCGGCGGCTGGGCCGGGTGGACGTGCGGCGCCTGTGGGCGCTCATCGGTTTCGTGAACCCGGTGCACCCCACCCCGCCCGAGCTCTCCCTCGCCGATGTCGTCCTCACCGGTGCGACCGGCACGGTCCAGCCCCTCTGGGCGCACTACGGCCCGGAGGACCGCTCCCGGGCGTCGGAGCTACTGTCGTTGATGGGCATTGCCGGGCTCGCCGGCCGCGCCTTCGGCCTCTGCTCGCAGGGCGAGCAGGGGAGGGCGCTCATCGCCCGGGCCCTGATGCCCGCCCCCCGCCTCATCCTGCTGGACGAGCCCACCGCCGGGCTCGACATGGCGGGTCGGGAGGACCTGCTCGAGGCCCTCTCGGGCCTGGCCCGGAGCTCCCCCGACCTGGCGAGCGTGGTCGTCGCCCACCACCTCGAGGATCTGCCCGTCACCACCACCCACGCCCTGCTGCTGAACGGGGCCCGGGCGGTGGCCCGCGGGCCGGTCTGCGACGTTATTACGGATGAGGTGATCAGCCGGGGCTTTGGCGTGGACGTGCACGTCGTACGGACGGCAGGCCGCTGGGCGGCCGTGCGAGCCGCCTCGTGAGCGCATCCGCCGACGGGTGCAAACTTTTGTGCATGTGTGAGCAGGTATATGCTGTTCAGCTATGCACAAATATCGCCCATGGCCCTTGGTATTGAGACAAAGCGGTCACTGAGCTCGTCCGGCATTGTCCCGAGCCTGCCTTGCCCGCGTGCGGGCTGCACGAATCCCCAAAGTCGGAAGGCTCCGGGACGGTCTACGGCCTCACCCGGCGGGCTCGATGACCGGCCGTAGCGCTCCGGGCGCCCGATCCGCACCTCGACGCCCGGCGAGTAGTGCACCAGCGGCTCGCCCTCCGGCCGCGGCAGCCCCGCCGCCGTCACCAAGTCGTCCGCCACCACCTCGGCGGTGGCCCGGTGGAGCGGCCATGCACCGTGCGCGGCCCGCGCGTAGCGCACCCGGGGGCCGGCGGCGCTGAACAGGATCCACCGGGCGGTGAGGAAGTGGTCCCGTTCGCTCAGCTCCTCGGAGGCGTACGGCTCGCCGATCCGGATCTCCACCCGGCTCGTCGCCGGCGGCCCCGGCCAGCGCCGCAGGCAGTCGTAGCGGATGGTGCCCGGCCGCTCCACCAGGCGCATCGCTGACCAGAAATAGGGCAGGCGGTAGGTCGTCCGGGCGGTCACCACGGCGCTCAGCCGGGCGGCGTCGAGCGAGAAGAACCAGATCCCCCGCCGGCCCTCCTGGTCGACCACGTAGGTCCGCACGTTGGTCTCGCAGAAGTTGGACACCCAGGGCACCCGCTGCCCGCCCCGGGCGCCCACCCGCATGAAGAAGGGGACGAGGCCCACCCAGGCCCGGCCCTCCAGCGGCTCGACCTGCAGGTTGGGCGGCAGGAGGGCCTGCACGTCGGCGGGGTCGAAGGACCAGTGCAGGAAGGTCAGGCGCTCCCAGCGCTGCAGCATGATCGGCGAGTCGATGGTGAACGGGCAGAGGGCGGTGGCGGTCACCAACCCATTGTGCCGCCGCCTCGCATCCACCCGGCTTCGCGACAAGATGTGCCGATGCGAACCGGGATCGACTGGCTGGGCGCCCTGCTCGAGGAGTCCCTCGACCGTCAGGAGGGCCCTGAGCTGCTCGCTCTCATGCGCGAGTTGCGTCGCCTCACGGAGCAGACGCCCGGCCGCCTCAGCGAGGTGCTGGCCGCGCTCGACCTGCCGACGACCATCCGCCTGGTGCGGGCCTTCTCGGCCTTCGCCCGGTTCGGCAACGTCGCCCAGCAGGTGCGGGAGGTCGAAGCGGTGTCCACCGGGCCCGACTGGGGGTTGTCGCCTCTGATCGGCCGGATCCGCAGCGAGGTCAGCGACCGGCAGGTCATCGACCGGGTGGTGGCCGCCCTCGAGGTCCGGCCGGTGTTCACCGCCCACCCCACCGAGGCGGCCCGCCGCACGTTCCTCACCAAGCTGCGCAACCTGGCCGAGCTCCTGGCCCAGCGTACGGCGGCGACCTCCCCCGCCGACCTCCAGCGGGCCGACCGCCGGCTCGCCGAGGTCATCGACGGGATGTGGCAGACCGACGAGCTCCGCATCGACAAGCCCGACCCGCTCGACGAGGCGGCGTCGGTCCTCTACTACCTCACCGAGCTGGGCACCGAGGTCATCCCCGACCTGCTGGAGGACGTCGACCGGGAGCTGGAGCGTCTCGGCATCAGGCTGCCGGCGGCTGCCCGCCCGGTGTGCTTCGGCACGTGGGTGGGCGGCGACCGGGACGGGAACCCGAACGTCACCCCGGCGGTCACCCTCGCCGTGCTCATCCGGCTGCACGAGCGGGGCATCCAGGCGCTGATCCGGATCATCGACCAGCTCTTCCGCGACGTCAGCACCTCCAGCCGGCTCGCCGGGGTCTCGGCCGAGCTGGCCGCCTCCCTCCGCCAGGATGCCGAGCAGCTGCCCGACGTGTACGCCACCTTCGTCCGCCTGCACGCCGAGGAGCCCTACCGGCTCAAGTGCTGCTACATCCACCGCCGGCTGGAGAACACCGGCCACCGGTTCGCCCGGGGGATGGACCATTCGCCCGGCTGCGACTACGCCGACGCCGGCGAGCTGCTCGCCGAGCTCCAGCTCATGGATGCCTCGCTGCGCCGCTGCCACGGTGAGCGGATTGCCGACGGGCCGCTGCGCCGGGCGATCCGCACGATCGCCGCCCTCGGGTTCGGCCTGGCCACCATGGACGTCCGGGAGCACGCCGCCGCCCATCATGAGGTCGTCGGAACCCTGATCGACGAGGCAGGCGCTGCCCCGGTGCCCTACGCCAGCATGAGCCGGACCGAGCGCACCGCCTTCCTGGCCGCTGAGCTCCAGAGCCGCCGCCCTCTCGCCGGCCGCCTGCTGGCGCTCCAGGGTGACCAGGCCCGGACGATGGGCGCCTTCTCGGTGGTCCGGGACGCCCTCGACCGCTTCGGCCCGGGCGTGATCGAGAGCTACATCATCTCGATGAGCCGAGGGGCCGACGACGTCCTCGCCCCCGTCATCCTCGCCCGGGAGGCGGGCCTGATCGACCTCCACGCCGGCGTCGCCCGCATCGGCTTCGTGCCGTTGTTCGAGACCATCGACGAGCTCCGCCGGGCCGGGGCGATCATGGACGAGCTGCTGAACGATCCGGGGTACCGGCGGCTGGTGGCATTGCGGGGCGACCTGCAGGAGGTGCTGCTCGGCTACTCGGACTCCAACAAGGAGGCCGGGATCACCACGTCGCAGTGGGAGATCCACCGGGCGCAGCGCCAGCTCCGGGACGTCATGCAGCGCCACGGGGCGGTGCTGCGTCTGTTCCACGGCCGGGGCGGGAGCGTGAGCCGGGGCGGCGGGCCGACCCACGAGGCCATCCTGGCCCAGCCCTTCGGCACGCTCGAGGGCCAGATCAAGTTCACCGAACAGGGCGAGGTCATCGCCGCCAAGTACGGGGTGCCGAGGCTCGCCCGCTACCACTTGGAGTCGGCGCTGGAAGCGGTGCTGGAGGCGTCGCTGCTCCACCGGGAGTCCAGGGTTTCCCGGCAGCTGCTGGCCGAGTGGGACGCCGTGATGGACGTCGTGGCGGGCGCCGCGTTCACCGCCTACCGGGCCTTCGTTGACGCTCCCGAGCTGTTGGAGTACTTCTGCTCGGCCACCCCGGTGGAGGAGTTGGGCGCGCTGAACATCAGTTCCCGCCCGGTGTCCCGGCCGGGCGGGGCGGGCCTCGAGGGTCTGCGGGCGATCCCCTGGGTGTTCGGGTGGAACCAGTCCCGCCAGCTGGTGCCCGGTTGGTTCGGGCTCGGGTCCGGTCTGGCCGCGGCCCGCCGGGCGGGCAGGGAGGAGGCGCTGGTCGACATGGCCGCTCATTGGCACTTCTTCCGGACCTTCCTGGCGAAGGTGGAGTTCACGCTGGCCAAGGCGGACCTGGGCATCGCCGCTCACTGGGTGCAGACGCTGGTCGATCCCTCGCTGCACCCGATGTTTGCGGCGGTGCGGGCCGAGTTCGACCTGACGGTGGCCGAGGTGCTCCGGCTCACCAAGCAGGAGCGGCTACTGGACCGGGTGCCCGACCTGCAGCAGGCGATCGAGGCCCGCCGGCCGCACCTCGACCCGATCTGTTATCTGCAGATCGGACTGCTGGAGCGGCTCCGGGCGTCGTCAGACCCGGATCCCCTGCTGCGGCGGGCGCTGCTGCTGACCGTCAACGGCGTGGCGGCCGGCCTCGGCAACACCGGGTAGGCCGCGGTGCGGGGGGCGCAGAAAAGCGATCGCCCGGGGTCGGCCCCCGGGCGAAGATGAGCTTGGGCTGGCTATGAAGTTCTAGCGGCCCCGGAACTGCGCGTAGCCGTACAGGCCGAAGCCGATAGCGACGACGATGACGAAGACCGTGAGAATGTTCTGCGCTGCCAAGCCGCACCTCCTGTTGAGTCCTGCCCGACGCACCCTGACTAAGCAAAAGTACATCACCGAGTACCCTCCGTGCGAGCCAGAAGCCCCCTGGGCGGAATTCTTAATATTCCGGGGCGTTGCACGTTGCTGGGTCAGGGGGGACACATGGCGGAAGTAGAGGGGCCCTCCGAGACTGCCGTGGCGTGGTCCGGCAAGACGGCGGACCCGGTCACCGTGCTGGTCCGGGGCATGTTCCTGCGCTGCCCGAGGTGCGGGCGGAGGAAGATCGTGCAGGGCTACTTCAAGACGCCGCCGCCGTGCCCCACCTGCGGCCTGGATTTCAACCCCGACGGCGATGCCGCGGTCGGCTGGATCATCGTGAACCTGGGGGCGACGATGATCATCTTCTTCCTGACCGCCTTCATCGGGATCCTCGTCACCTGGCCGAAGGTGCCCTGGACCGGCCTGACCGTGGGCACCGTGCTGCTGAACTTGGCGGTGCCCTTCCTGCTGACCCCGTTCTCCCGGACGGTGTGGGCGGCGATCTTCGTGCTGCTGCACCGGATGGACGGCCGGAGGGCCTGGGGGTAGGGGCACTGGGCGGCCGTTATCCTAAGAACCGCAGCCCCGGGGCCGTAGCTCAGCTGGTAGAGCGCCTGCTTTGCAAGCAGGAAGTCGTCGGTTCGAGTCCGATCGGCTCCACACCGTAGAAGAGTCTTATCGCTTGTCGTCTTGGTCTCTGGGCCCCGAGTCATGACCCTGCTTCTCGGCGGAGTCCGTAGAAAGTCCGCGGCCCTCGGCTCTAGGCCGGAGTTGCTCGGCGGAACGTGAACAAACCCCTTGCTGAGCAGGGGGTTTGTCTTTTGAAGGACCGAGCGTTCTGTCTACAGCTCATTTGAGCACCGTGGGGATGGCCGAGCCGATGAGGTCGAAGGCCTGGCGCTGGGTGGCGGTCGGGATGGCGAGCTTGTCGAATTCC
>DASTWV010000012.1 GCA_035765775.1 Actinomycetota bacterium
CGGTAGCGGTGGACATCGATGCCGGTGTAAACCTTCATCTGGGCCTCCTCCCCCGAGCTCGAGCTGCGTACAACCGTGGAGCCTACGAAGCTCCCTGAGCAGGGGGTCGAGGCCCGACCCTCATATCCTCAAATGTCCCCCGAACGATGTGGGCGGCGGCCCGGTTTCGAGGCTCAGAGCTCCGCTTCGTTGGCCGTGGGCAGGGCAGAGGCCTCCAGGGGCTCGCCCAGCAGCTCCTCGGTTTCCTCCCGCATGCTTGCGACGTCCGCCTCGACGGCCGTTGTCGGCGGAGGCGTTTCCCGCGACGATGGTGACATCTCCGGGGCTTCGCCCAGGAGGGCCGCGTCTTCCCGCCGCCACTCGGCGACCTGCTGCTCGGCGACGTCGAGGTTCACTGACGGGACAGCTTCGGCATCGGCCCCCGAAGCGGCCTGCACGGAGTCCTCGGCAGCCGGCTCCGCCTGGGTTTGGCCCCCCGCAGCGCTTTCCGCCAGATCCTGCTCGTCCGCGACGTCGTCGGTACGGCCTTCGGCCTGCGTCTGTTCCGTCATGGCCCGCTCCCTCTCTAGGGCTGCCTGTGGACGCTACGTATGTAGGAGTACCCAGTTCGAGGGCCTTGTTGTCCCGACTGGCCCGTGGGAGACCGCTGGTCTGGGGCCCACCGCAGATCTACGGGATGATCGGCTGGTCGTCGTAGGTCCAGTCGGAGCGCTTGTGCGAGTAGTGGTCGTCGAAGGTGAACTCGCCGGTTGCCTCGTTGAAGTCCACCAGCTTCGGGATCTGGAGCTCCCGGGTGAACGGGCAGCCCCCGTACTCGATGTGGGCCTCGACCTCCCCGACGAAGATGCGCAGAATGCTTTGCACCACCACCGACTCGGCCTGAGGCACGTAGCAGCGGTTGCCGTCGGTCACCCGGTTGCACGCCGCCAGCGCCTCCCGCACGAGGCCCTGGGTCCCGGTGCCGGCCTCGAGGGCCCGCAGCCGCTCGGTGATCAGGAGGGACTGGGTCTTGCAGGGCACACACTGGCCGCAGGACTCGACGTGCAGGAAGTTGGAGAACAGCACCGCCGCCTTCATCATGCAGGCGGTGTCGTCGTAGACCATCCAGCTCCCCGAACCCAGGCCGGAGCCGACGGCGGCGATCGAGTCGTAGTCCATCGGGGTGTCGAAGAACGAGGGCACGAGCACCGGGTTGGAGACGCCGGGCACCAGGGCCTTGAACTCCCGGCCGGGCAGGGGGCCGCCGCACACGTCGTAGAGCAGGTCGTGAGTGGAGATGCCGAGCGGCAGTTCGTACACGCCCGGGCGCACGAGGTCGCCCACCATGGTGAAGATCATGGTGCCGGGCGAGCGGTCGGTGCCCAGCGAGCGGAACCACTCCGGGCCGTTGCGCAGGATGCCGGGGATGTTGGAGAAGGTCTCGACGTTGTTGACCAGCGCCGGGTAGGGGTGCTCGGGGTCGGCCAGGATGCCCTGCATGTACGTGGGCAGGATGCGGGGCATCGGGTCGCGGTTCTCGATGACCTCCAGCAGGCCCCGCTCCTCACCGAAGAGGTACTCGTCCGGTCCGAGGCGCAGCTCGATGGGCACCGAGCCCAGCATGTCGGCTTCCTTCATCTCCTTCAGGGCCCGCTCCATGGCTTTGACCTGCGGGTGGAACCGGCGCTTCAGGGCGACGAAGGCGGCGCTGGCCCCGGTGGCATAGGCACCGATGGCCACGCCCTCGAAGATCTGGTACGGGTTGCGGGCCATGAGGAGGCGGTCCTTCCAGGTGGCCGGCTCGCCCTCGGCGCCGTTGCAGCACAGGTACTTGGTGGTGGCGGGGTCCGCCCGCATCGACCCCCACTTGACCCCGGTGGGGAACCCGGCACCGCCCCGGCCCCGGAGCCCGGAGCGGCGCACCATGTCGATGATCTCCGCCTGCGGCACCGCCAGCGCGATCTCCAGGGCGTCGCCGCCACCCAGGGAGATGTACTCGTCCAGCGACTCGATCGGCCGCTCCGGCAGGACCCGGTTGCAGATGACATAGGGTGTGACCTGCTCCGGGTAGGGCTCGCCGAGATGCGGTGCGGCGGTTGCTGTCGCTTGCGGTGCATCGGCCACGGGGCACGACCTCCTGTTGCGGCTTGGGCTGGCGTTGACGGTAGATTGGTGGCACGCAGGCCAGGTGACGCGGTGATCCCTGCAGGGTAGTCCACTCGGCGCCGCCGGAGGGTTCGCCGGCGGCCGTCTACGGCCTGCGCGCGGGCGGGCGCGGGCCTGAGTCACCATCGTAGCGCTGGCAGAAAGGAACCCGGTGCTGGACGCTGCGGCGGCGCGGGAGGCCGACGTCATCGTGGTGGGGGCCGGCCCCACCGGCATCGCGGCCCTGTTCGAGGCCCGCCGGCTGGGGCTCTCCGCCGTGGGCCTGGAGGCCGGGAGCAGCCCGGCGGCGTCGATCCGGGACTACCTGAGTGGCCTGGTGCTCATCTCCCGCCCCACCGACTACGAGGTGGCCGGCCTTCCGCTGGACTGCCGGGACCCCAACCAGCTCACCCGGGAGGACGTGTTGCACTACCTGGGGCGGGTGGTGAACTACGGTGCCCTGGACATCCGGGAGGGCGAGCCGGTGCGCTCCCTGACGCCGGCCCCGGGCCCGGGCGAGTGGGTGCTGGTGGAGACTCCGTCGGGCACCTGGCAGGCCCGCCACGTGGTGGTCACCACCTGGTACCGCAGCCGGCCGCCCCCCCCGGGGCTGGTGAACCCGGACGCCGGGGTGCGGGTGATCACCGCCCTGCACGACGGGGTCGAGGTGGCGGGCCGGGAGACGGTGGTGGTGGGGGGCGGCCTCTCCGCCTTCGAGCACGCCACGGCGGTGATGCTGCACGGCCAGCGCGTCACCATCGTGTCCCGCCACCGCCTGCCGGCGGCGTTCCGCACGCCGCACTTCGAGACCCTGCTCGCCGTGACCGGCTCCGAGGTGGTGGAGCACGCCGCCGAGCTCCGCCTCGGTGAGCGCGGCCTGGAGTTCCGGTGGGGGATCGATGCCGCGCTGCGCCGCGTGCCGTGCGAGTGCCTCGTCCTGT
This sequence comes from Actinomycetota bacterium, assembly GCA_035765775.1. NCBI lineage: Bacteria > Bacillati > Actinomycetota > Actinomycetota bacterium. The sequence goes on from DASTWV010000012.1 coordinate 3,066, forward strand.
GCCTGGGCCACGAGGTGGACCCCGCCGTGCAGGAGATGCTCACGAAGGCCGGCGTGCTGACCCCCGAAGAGGTCGAGCAGGTGCGGGCCTCGCCGACCCCGGACACCATGATCCGTCACGGCCGCCCCCTGCAGGAGGCCATCGCCGCCGCCCTGGCAGCCTGGCCGGACTTCCGTACGAAGCTCATCGGCGGGGTGGGCGGCATCCGCCTGGCCGGTGGGGGGCTGCACATCGGCGGCGCCCACTCGGGCGTGCGGGTGTCGATGCGCACCGCGGTGCTGGCGGTGCGGGACGCCGCCGGCGTGCCCCCCGGCCCCGAGCTGGGCGCCGGGCTGCCGCTGCCGATGGCCATGGCCCGCTTCGTGCAGATGCCGCCCGAGGAGGCGACGCCCGAGGTGCTCGGCCCGATCCGGCCGCTGCGGATCGCGGCCTGGTCGCGCACTGCGATGGCGCTGCGCAGCCGGGACAACTTTGAGGCCAGCCCGCAGCCGGTGCCCGGCCGCCCGGTGGCCGCAGGGCAGTCGCCCTACCTGCTGGCCCCGCACCCCGACGACCCGGTCATCGGCCAGATCCTGGCGCTGGCCGACGGCAGCCACTCGGTGGCCGACCTGCGGGAGCACCTCGGCCGGTCAGTCGAAGTCCGGCGCCTCCTCGGGGCCTTGCGGTACCTCTGGCAGAACAACGCCCTCACCTGGCTCCCGCCGGTCGCCGGCCCGCCTCGACCCGGCCAGGGCGGGTGAGGCCAGGAAGGCGCTGAGGGCGGCGGCGCACCGGGCCCGGTCCACCACCCAGGAGTCGAGGTGGTCGCCCGCGGTGCGGACATAGGTGACGAGATCGCTGCGGGCGGCGGCCAGCCGGTCGGAGGGGCCGACGGGGACGGTGGCGTCGGCTTCGCCATGGATCAGCAGCGCCGGAACGCCGAGGTGGTCCGCCAGGCGCACCTGGTCGAACAGGTCCCAGTCCACCCCCACCCGCAGGCGTGCCAGCCGCTTGGCGGCGACGGTGAGGGCGGGCGGCAGGTGGCGCTGGGCGGCGGCTAGGACCAGGGTCTCGTGCCAGTCCAGCACGGGTGAGTCCAGGACCAGGCCGGCGATGAGCCCGGCCAGCGAGGAGCGACGCAGGAACTGGAAGGCGATGGCCCCGCCCATCGAATCGGCCACCAGGACGACCCGTTCGGCACCGTGGCGGCGGGCGTAGCGCACCGCAGCTTCCAGGTCCTCCCACTCGGTGTCGCCCAGGTGGTAGAGGCCATCGGGTGACGCCGGGGCGCCGACGTCGTTGCGGTAGGTGGTGATCAGCGTGGTGGCACCGGCGGCGTGCAGCTCGGGCAGCATGCGCAGCATGGCGACCCGCCCGTGGCCCCGGCCGTGGACCGCCACCGTCCAGAGTGGCGGGCCGTCCGGCTCCCCGTCCGAGCCGGCGGGCACCAGCCAGGCAGCCATCGGGCCGAGCACGCCGGGGACCTCCACCTCCTCGTAGGTGAGCCCGTAGGCGGTGGCCGGGGTGCCCTCCACGGCATGGCGTTTGATGCGGGTCCGGGTACCCACGGTGAGCTCGACCCCGCAGCGGGCGGTGAGCGCCCGGCGGGCGCCCAGCGAGGTCTCTGCCACCACCGGCCCGAGTTGGCCGTAGCCACCCAGCCATTGCAGCGTGGCCGCCCCGGCCTCCGTGGTCGCCTCGGTGGCGGGCAGCGTGACGCAGTACGGGTCGAGGGCCAGGACCTTCAGCCCGTAGGGGTCGCCTGCCCGGGCCGGGTCGAGAAGCTCGCTGGAGAAGTACCAGGCGGCCCCGAGGAATCCGAGGGCGCCCGCCCCCGCCCCGGCGACGAGGCCAACGGTGGTCCGGCGGGCGATGTGCTGGAGGCGCTCGGGCGTCGGCATCGCCCTCACCTTACCGACTGGGCTGGGTCGACTCCACCGGATCGATGGCGGGCCCCGAACCTGAGTGCATCGTGCAACTCAAGGCACGGATTCTGAGCCGTCGCTGTTTCGAGCGGGTAGCCCCTAGGTTCGGGTAGGTTCGGGCCACCGCCAGGTCCAGTTCGCCGGCCTGGTGCACGTTTCACCGCGCATTGTGCGGTCAGTCATGGGCAAAGGAGGGAAGAGGGCGAATACCGGATCCCTGGCCAGCTCCACCTGACGGCCCCGCTCAGTCCTTCGTCACATGCCCGTTCGCCGCCGCCCGGCGGGCGATCTCCCGGCCCCGCAGATCCTCGGTCACCGGGCCGGTGAGGGCCTCGGTGAGAAGGCGGACCCGGTCGCGCTCCGAGCGGCTTGCCAGCAGCTCCTGCTTGAGGGCGGGCGGTAGCTCGACCACGGCGGCGATGGCGAAGGCGAGGGCCTCGTCGTCCGAGGGCAGCGGCGACGCGGCGGGGTCGGCGCCGATCTGCACCAGGAGGCGGTCGAATGCCTGCCGGCAGCGGGCGGCCTCGTCCGGGGTCGCCGGGTCGGGGAGGTCCTCGAAGTCCTCCACCCGCCCGGTGATGAACGAGCGCCCGGCGGTGAGCTCGACCAGGTGGAACCGGCGGCCGCCGGCCACCACGATGTCGAAGGTGCCGTCGGGGTGGCGGGTCAGCACCTCGGTGACGGCGGCCCGGGTGCCCACGGGGCCGATCTGGTCGCCATGGCTGCGGATGAAGCCGAAGGGTTGCGAGCGCTCGAGGCACTCGCCGATGAGCTCGCGGTAGCGGGGCTCGAAGATATGGAGCGGGAGGCGCTCGCCGGGCACCAGGACGGTGCCGAGAGGGAACAGACCGAGCGTCTCGGTCACGGGGAACACCCGCCGGGTGGGGCCTGCTGCACCTGTTGCGGCCGGCGCACGGCCCCACCAACGAGCGAGCGACGAGGCGGACTGCGCACGGGGAAAAGCGCCCCTTCAGGCACGATGGGGAACGTTACGGCCGCACGAAGAGTTGTCCGCGTGCTGTTACTGGTCCTTGCTCTTGAACGTCAGCCCGATGGTCGCGATGACTGCGACGACTACCAGGATGATGAACCAGTAATTGTGCGCGAGGTTGCCATACACCATTGACGCCATCCAGTGCTCACCTCCCCCCTCGTCGAGTACTACGACACGCCCGGCCGTGTTTCCGGTCCAGAGCCCCCATGTGCCGCGTCCGCTTGCCCGTTGGTCTCCCTAAGACACGCTGACTATACAAGAGGGCGGGGGGCATCGGCTGCACCGTCCCGGCTCAGGCCGGAGGCGGCTCGGCCACCCGCATGACGATCTTCCCGAAGACGTCACCGGCCAGTAGCCGGGCGAGGCCGGTGTGGGCTTCGGCCAGCGGCAGGACCGAGTCGATGACCGGCCGGACGCCGGTGGCCGCCAGGAAGGAGAGCAGGGCCGCCAGCTCGCCCGACGAGCCCATTGTGGAGCCGACCACCCGCAGCTGGCGGTAGAAGATCCGCCGGAGGTCGGCGGGCGGGTCCGGGCCACTGGTGGCACCGATGGACACCAGCGTGCCACCGGGCAGGAGCGCCTTTAGCGAGTGCTCCCACGTCGCTTCGCCGACCGAATCCAGCACGGCGTGCACCCGGTCGGGCAGCCGGGCGCCGCTCTCGAAGGAGTGGTGGGCACCGATCTGCACGGCCCGCCCGGCCCGCTCGGGCGTGGGGCTGGTGACCCACACGGTGAGCCCGGCGGCCCGGCCGAGCACGATGGCGGCGGTGGCCACGCCGCCCCCCGCCCCCTGGATCAGGACCCGGTCGCCGGGGCGCAGCCCCGCCTTCACGAACAGCGCCCGGTAGGCGGTGAGGTAGCAGGTGGGCAGGCAGGCGGCCTCGTCGAAGCTCAGGCCCTCAGGCTTGGGCAGCAGGTTGCGGGCCGGGACGGCCACCCACTGGGCCAGGGTGCCATCGTGGCGCTCGGACAGCAGGGAGAAGTCGGGGGCGAGTGTCTCGTCCGGGGAGCCGCCGGGCGCCGGGGTGGCGATCACCGCGTGCACCACCACGGGTGCCCCGTCGGGCCCGAGCCCGGCGGCGTCGCACCCCAGCACGACGGGGAGCCGGCCGGGGTCGACGCCCACCCCCCGCAGGGTCCAGAGGTCGTGGTGGTTGAGGGAGGCGGACAGCACCCGCACCGTGACCCAGCCGGGCGGCGGGTCCGGGTTGGGATGGTCCCCGAGCCGGAGGCCGGACAGCGGGTCGCCGGCGCTGGAGGAGGCGGCGAGGGCGGCGAGCATGGCAGGCACCTTCCCACACCTGCCGGCGGGACGGCATCGCCGGGAGGGCTACAGCGCCTTCAGGTCGGCCCTGACCTTCTGGGCGCCGGTCCGGGCGGTGACGAAGTCGCTGCGCGCCTGGCCCATGTCGGTGCGGGCCTGGGTGAGCACCGGCTGGGCGGCGGCCCAGTTGTTGTCCGCCAACGGGAGCACCATGGCGGGCACCGGGGCGGCGGCGTTGAGCCCGGCGGTGATGGCGGCGTTGAGGGCGCCCTCGTCCGCCTGGGCCTGGGTGACGTCCTTGCCCTTGGCCTTCGCCCGGTCGATGTCGGCCTGCAGCCGGGAGGACAGGTCCTGGAGCCTCGCGACGGCGTGGGCAGCGGTGTCGGCGGCGATGGTCAGGTGGATCTTGGGCTCCTGGATGATGTACCAGTGGAACTGCGCCACGATGCTCTTGCAGTCGGCCCGCAGCGTGGCGAGGTCGCTGTCCCCGGCGATCTTCTCGCCCAGGGCGCTCAGCCCGGTCTGCTCAGCCGCGATCTGGCCCTGCAGCTTGGAGCGGTCCGAGCCGGTCAGGTACTGGTTGTCCTTCACCACCGCGGTGGCCGTGGTGATGCTGGCGAGGCGGTTGTTGACCGCGGTCTCGCAGCGCTGCTTCAGGGTGTTCAGGGTGGTGCCGGCGGTGCCCGGGACCACCGTGGAGGTGGTCGGGGTGGAGCTGGTACCGGTGGCACCGCTGGCGAACGCCGGGCCGGCGAAACCGATCAACAGACCGCCGGCGACGGCCATGACGCCGAAGCGCCTGACGAAGGTGGTGCCCATCGCAGATCTCCTCTCGTTGCTGGTTGGGGGCTGGTGGTGGGTTAGTTGGAGGGGACGTCGTTCTCGCCCTGGCCGCTGGCCTGGTCGGCGGTGGAGAGCTCGGTGTTGAGCTGCGCCAGGTCCTGGGCGATCGCCGCGTCGTCCTGGGTCTCGGCGGTCTGGTCCTGGGTGGTGCTGTCGGGGCTGGACTGCGCTCCCGCCGCCCCGCTGCCTGCGCCCGCGGCCGGGGACGGGGGAGGTACTGCCGGCACCGCGGTCGGCGCGCCCGCCGCCGGGGTGGCTCCGGAGTCGGCCCTCGCCGGTGCCGGAGGGGTGGTGTTGGCCGCCCGGGTGCCTGCAGTGCACCCGGCTGACAGCACGGCGGCGCCCACCAGCACGCCGGCCCTCCAGATCCAGCTTCCGGTCTTGGCCATGTGCCACTCCTTTCGCGGGAAGCTCGGTGCTTCCATACGAGGAAGCGCCCAGAGCACCTCGGCGGATACGGCGGGTACGGTGAAAGCTCTGTGAAATGCAGGTGCGTTCGGCGTGAAGGCGGGTATGACAAGGGCGGCCGCCTGACGGGGGGCCCGCCCGGCGCGCCGAAGAAACGATGGGAGGACGCAGTTGACCGACACCAACCGGCCTGACATCCAGGTGTGGCCCGGGCAGCCCCTGCCCCTCGGCGCCTCCTTTGACGGGGCCGGGACCAATTTCTCGTTGTTCTCCGAGGTCGCCGAGAAAGTCGAGCTGTGTCTCTTCGACGAGGAGGGCGCCGAGACGTGCGTGGTCCTCCCCGAGCGCACCGGCTCCTGGCGCCACGGCTACCTGCCGGCGGTGCGGCCCGGCCAGCGCTACGGCTACCGGGTCCACGGGCCCTACTTCCCGGCTGAGGGCCTGCGATGCAACCCCGCCAAGCTCCTGCTCGACCCCTACGCCAAGGCGGTCGAGGGTTCGGTTGAGTGGTGCCAGGCCGTCTTCCCCTACCGCTGGGGGCCGGGCGACGACCGCGACGACGTCGCCGAGGAGTCCGATTCGGCACCCTTCGTGCCCAAGAGCGTGGTGATCAACCCGTTCTTCGACTGGTCCACCGACCGGCGCCCGAACCGCCCGCTGCACGAGACGGTGGTCTACGAGACCCACGTGAAGGGCCTGACGATGCGCCATCCGGACGTGCCGCCCGAGCAGCGGGGGACCTATGCCGGGCTGGCCTCGCCGGTGATCATCGACTACCTCACCCGCCTGGGTGTCACCGCGGTGGAGCTGATGCCGGTGCACCAGTTCATCCACGACCACCGCCTGGTGGCGCAGGGACTGCGGAACTACTGGGGGTACAACTCGATCGGGTACCTGGCCCCGCACAACGAGTACTGCGCCGGCCCGCACGACGGCGAGCAGGTCCAGGAGTTCAAGTTCATGGTCAAGACGCTGCACGAGGCAGGCCTCGAGGTGATCCTCGACGTGGTCTACAACCACACCGCCGAGGGCAACCACCTGGGGCCGATGCTGTCGTTCCGGGGGATCGACAACGCCGCCTACTACCGCCTGGTCGCCGACAACCGCCGGTACTGCATGGACTACACCGGCACCGGCAACAGCTTGAACATGCGCCATCCCTCCGTGCTGCAGCTGATCATGGACAGCCTGCGCTACTGGGTGCTGGAGATGCACGTCGACGGGTTCCGCTTCGACCTGGCGGCGACCCTGGCCCGGGAGCTGCACGACGTGGACCGCCTGTCGGCGTTCTTCGACCTGATCCAGCAGGACCCGGTCATCAGCCAGGTCAAGCTGATCGCCGAGCCGTGGGACGTGGGGGAGGGCGGCTACCAGGTAGGCAACTTCCCGACATTGTGGTCGGAGTGGAACGGCCAGTACCGTGACTGCATGCGGGATTTCTGGCGGGCCCAGCCGCAGTCCCTGGGTGAGTTCGCCAACCGGCTGACCGGCAGCTCCGACCTGTACGAGGGCGAGGGCCGGCGGCCGTACGCCAGCGTCAACTTCGTCACCGCCCACGACGGCTTCACGCTGGCGGACCTGGTCTCCTACAACGAGAAGCACAACATGGCCAACCAGGAGGACAACCAGGATGGCTCGGACGACAACCGGTCCTGGAACTGCGGGGTGGAGGGTCCGACCGACGACCCCGAGGTCCTGGAGCTGCGCGCCCGCCAGCAGCGCAACTTCCTGGCGACGCTGCTGCTCTCCCAGGGCATCCCCATGGTGCTGGGCGGCGATGAGATCGGGCGGACCCAGGATGGCAACAACAACGCCTACTGCCAGGACGACGACATCTCCTGGTACGACTGGGAGGCGGCCGGGGAGGCCGCCAACACCGAGCTGGAGGAGTTCACCCGCCGGGTGATCGCGCTGCGGGCGCAGCACCCGGTCTTCCACCGCCGGCGCTGGTTCCAGGGCCGGCCGATCCACGGCAGCGCCGTCCGGGACATCGTGTGGTACCGCCCCGACGGCATCGAGATGTCCGACGACGACTGGAACGCGTCCTGGGCGTCCTCGGTGGCCCTCCGACTGGACGGCGAGGGGATCTCCGAGCCCGACGCGCGCGGCGAGCGGGTGCACGACGATACGTTCTTCCTGCTGGTCAACGGCCACTACGAGCCGCTGTCGTTCACCCTGCCCGAGGGGGAGTGGACGCCGGTGCTGGACACCGCCCTGCCTCTCGGGGGCATGGATGACGAGTGGGACGCCGTGAGCGGGGAGCGCAAGGTGGCCGGGCGCAGCATGGTGGTGCTGCGGGGTGCTCCTGCATGACGCACCTGCGGGCGACGTACCGGCTACAGCTCCGGCCCGAATTCGGCTTCGAGGACGCCGCCGCAGTCGTCTCGTACCTGGCTGAGCTCGGGGTGTCCCATGTCTACACCTCGCCCCTCCTGCAGGCCGCTCCGGGGAGCACCCACGGCTACGACGTCGTCGACTACGGCTGGGTCTCGGAGGAGTTGGGGGGCTCCGCCGGGCTGGCCGGCCTGGAAGGCGCCGTGGCCGGGAGCGGGATGGGGATGGTCATCGACATCGTCCCGAACCACATGGCCACCGGGCCGGAGAACGCCTGGTGGTGGGATGTCCTGGAGAACGGCCCCGCCAGCCGGTACGCCTGCTGGTTCGACATCGACTGGCACGGCCCCGAGACCCGGCTGCACAACAAGGTGCTGCTGCCCATCCTCGAAAGCCACTACGGGCGCGTGCTGGAGGCCGGCAAGATCTCCGTGGTCCGCACCGGCGCGGTGTTCCAGGTGCACTGCCCGGGCCACCCGCTGCCGGTGACCCCCGAGTCGCTGGACCTGCTCCTGCTGCTGGCGGCGATCACCTCAGGCTCCGGGGAGCTGGAGAGCATCGCCGCGGCCCTGGGTCGCCTGCCGCCGGGCACCGCTACCGACCCGGAGGCCGTGCGCGAGCGGTCCCGGGACGCCGAGGTCCTGCTGGGGTCGCTGGCCCGGCTGCTGGACGACCGGCCCGCCGTGGCGGCCGCGGTGGACGCCGCCCTGGCGCTCTTGAACGCCGACCCCGACACCCTCGATGTCTTCCTGGAGCGGCAGAACTACCGCCTGGCCTACTGGCGTACCGCCGGCCGGGACCTGCCCTACCGGCGCTTCTTCGACATCAACACCCTGGTGGGGCTCAACATGGAGCGGGAGGAGGTCTTCGCCGCCACCCACGCCCTCATCGGCCGGTGGCTGGATGAGGGCCGGCTGGACGGTGTGCGCGTGGACCACCCGGACGGTCTGCGGGATCCTGAGGGGTACCTCGGGCGCCTGCGGGAGAAGGCGCCTGCGGGCTGGATCGTGGTCGAGAAGATCCTGGAGCAGACCCCGGAGGGCGAGGAGGCCCTGCGGGCCTCCTGGCCGGCCGACGGCACCACCGGCTACGAGTTCCTCAACCGGGTCAACGGCCTGTTCGTCGACCCGGCGGGCGAGCCGGCGCTGAGCGACCTGTACCTGGAGTTCAGCGGCGAGGTGCGCGACTTCGGTGAGGTCGCCCTCGCCTCGAAGCACGACGCCATGTCGAGCGTGCTGGCCAGCGACATCAACCGCCTGACCGAGCTCATGGTGCAGGTGTGCGAGCGCCACCGGCGCTACCGGGACTACACCCGCCACGAGCTACACGAGGCGCTGCGGGAGTTCCTCGCCTGCCTGCCGGTCTACCGCACCTACGTCGATGCCGACCGGGACCGGCTGGCACCCGAGGACCGGTCGGTGGTCCTGGCCGCCGCCGAGCGCGCCCGGGCCCGGCGCAGCGACCTCGACCCCGAGCTGTTCGAGTTCCTCACCGCGGTCCTGACGCTGGTCCTGCGCGGCCCGCAGGAGACCGAGCTGGTCATGCGCCTGCAGCAGATCTCGGCGGCGGTGATGGCCAAGGGCGTCGAGGACACCGCGTTCTACCGCTACCACCGGCTGGTGTCCCTGAATGAGGTGGGCGGGTCCCCGGAACACTTCGGCGGCGACGTGGCGTCGTTCCATCGTGCCTGCCGGCGGGCTGCCGAGCGGTGGCCCCGGGCGATGCTGACCCTGGCCACCCACGACACCAAGCGGGGCCCGGACGTGCGCGCCCGGCTCAACGTGCTCTCCGAAATTCCCGACGCCTGGGCGGGGGCGGTCATCGAGTGGATGAAGCACAACGACCGCCACCGGTCGCCTCAGGGGGCAGCAGTATGGCCCGACCACAACCTCGAGTACCTGCTCTACCAGACGCTGGTGGGAGCGTGGCCGCTCTCCGGGGACCGGGCGCTGGCCTACCTGCAGAAGGCGGCGAAGGAGGCCAAGGAGCACACGTCGTGGACCGATCCCAACCCCGAGTACGACGCCGGCCTGGAACATTTCGTACGCGAAGTACTGCGCGACGAGTGGTTCCTCCGGGAGCTGGAAGCCTTCGTGGGGCAGGTCCGCGGGCCGGGCTGGGTGAACGGCCTGGCGCAGATGCTGGTCCTGCTTACCGCCCCGGGGGTCCCCGATCTGTACCAGGGCACCGAGCTCTGGGACCTGAGCCTGGTGGACCCCGACAACCGGCGCCCGGTCGACTACCCGCTGCGGGTCCGGATGCTGCAGCGCCTGGAGTCCGTACCGGCCGGGGGGCTGTGGGCCGAGGTGGAGTCGGGGCTGCCCAAGCTGGCGGTGGTCAGGGCGGCGCTGGACGTGCGGCGGCGGTTCCCGGCTGCCTTCGAGGGGTCCTATGAGCCGCTGGCGTCCGAGGGGGAAGCGGCTTCCCACGTGGTGGCATTCTGCCGGGGTGGGGAAGTGGTGACCGCCGTCCCGCGTCTGGTCATGGGCGTGCTGGGCGGGCGCGACGGCTGGGGCCTGCGCCCCGGCCCCGCCTGGCGCACCGCGCTGATCCTGCCGCCGGGCAGGTTCCGGGAGGCGATCTCGGGGCGGGTCTTCGAAGGGGGTGCCGCCCTGGGCGACCTGTGGGCCCACCTGCCGGTGGCGCTGCTGACCCGGGAATCGTGACCCGCTTCGCCGTCTGGGCGCCCCAGGCCCGTGAGGGAGTGGCGCTCGTGGCCGGGGGCCGCCCGGTGCCGATGGCGCCCGCCGCGGGGGGCTGGTACGCCCTGGAGGTGCCGGCCGGGGCGGGATCGGGGACCGAGTACCGCTTTGCGCTCGACGGCGGCCCTCCGCTGGCCGACCCCCGCTCGCCGTGGCAACCGCACGGCATCGACGGCCCCTCCCGGGCGGTGGACCACTCGGCGCACACCTGGACGGACGCCGGCTGGCGGGGTGCCACCATGGCGTGGCTGTCGGGCGGGGCCATCTATGAGCTCCATGTCGGCACCTTCACGCCCGAGGGGACCTTCGAGGCCGCCATCGCCCACCTGGACCACCTGGTGGCGCTGGGCGTCCGGGCGGTGGAGCTGATGCCGGTGGCGGAGTTCTCCGGGGACCACGGCTGGGGCTACGACGGCGTGTTCCTCTTCGCCCCGCACCACGCCTACGGGGGCCCCGAAGGACTGAAGCGCCTGGTGGATGCCTGCCACCGGGCGGGCCTGGCGGTGCTGATCGACGTCGTCTACAACCACCTCGGGCCCGCGGGCAACGTCCTGGCGCAGTTCGGGCCGTACTTCACCGACCGGTACGCCACCCCCTGGGGCTCGGCCGTGAACCTCGACGGGCCGGGCAGCGACGAGGTCCGGCGCTTCTTCATCGACAACGTGCTCATGTGGTTGCGGGACTACCACGCCGACGGGCTGCGGATCGACGCGGTCCACGCCATCGTCGACACCTCCGCGGTGCACCTGCTGGAGGAGATGGCCGGAGCCGTGGCGGGCCTGGAGGGCGAGGTCGGCCGTTCCCTGGTGCTGATCGCCGAGAGTGACCTCAACGACCCCCGCGTCGTCCGCCCCGAGGCCCTGGGCGGCTACGGCTTGGACGGCGTGTGGAACGAGGACTTCCACCACGCCCTGCACGCCGCCCTCACCGGCGAGCAGGCGGGCTACTACCAGGACTTCGGGCCGCTGAGCGACGTCTGTGCCTGCCTGGAGCGGGGGGCGGTGTATGACGGGCGTGTCTCGCGGTTCCGGGGCCGGCGCCACGGGCGGCCCTTCGACGGGGTGGCGGGGCGCTCCTTCGTGGGGTTCGTGCAGAACCACGACCAGGTGGGCAACCGGGCGGTGGGGGACCGGCTGGCCGCCCTGGTGCCCATCGGGCGCCTGAAGATCGCCGCCGCCCTCGTGGTGCTCTCGCCCTTCGTGCCCATGGTGTTCATGGGCGAGGAGTGGGGGGCCTCGACGCCGTTCCAGTACTTCACCGACCACCGGGACCCCGAGCTGGGCGCCGCGGTCTCCTCCGGCCGGCGCCGGGAGTTCGCCGCCTTCGCCGGTATGTCCCCCGACGAGATCCCCGACCCGCAGGACCCGGCCACCTTCGAGCGCTCCAAGCTGCGCTGGGCCGAGCTGGGCGAGCCGGCGCACGGCCAGCTGCTGACGTGGCACCGCAGCCTCCTGGAGCTGCGCCGCAGCCTGCCCGACCTGGCGGGCGGGCCGTTGTCCGCCGTCGAAGCGTCATGCCGGGACGATGCCGAGGAGCGCTGGATCCGCATGCGCCGGGGTGCGGTGGAGGTGGCGGCGAACCTCGGGCCCGCGCTGGTGGAGCTGCCGGTGCCCGGCCAGGGCCGGCTGGCGCTGGTGTCGGCGCCCGGGATCTCGCTGGTGCAGGGGCGCCTGTCCCTGCCACCGGATACGGTGGCCGTGGTGGTGGGGACGTGAGGTCACGTTCTTCGTGACGCTGGCTGCCGGCAGGCGCTGACGACCGATCGCCGGGCCGGCGAAGCCCCCTCAGGCCTTCCGGGCCCCCTCAGGCCTTCCGGGCCATGATGTTCAGCCGCACATAGTCCAGCTCCAGTGCCGGGAGGCGGTCCGCCACCGCCGCCACGAAGGCTCCGTGCTCTTCGGGCGGCCGTACCCGCAACTGCGGCCACAGCACCACTGTCGCCAGGAAACGCTCCAGGTCCTCCCGGGTGGCATAGGGCGTCGGTTCGGGGTGCAGCCAGGTCTCGACGTCCACGAAGCCGGCCCGCTGGAGCCGCTCGGCGGTCAGCTCGGCGGTGGCGTACTGCTTCGGGTACGCCTCTCCCGGCGCCACCTGATCCAGTGCCCGGTACACGCTGGCGATGTTGCCCGCCCCGCCGCACTGCGCCACCAGGGCGCCGCCCGGCCGGACCACCCGGGCAAGGTGACCGAACAGCGCCTGGTGGTCCGGGATCCAGTGGAAGGTGGCCGTGGACACGATGGCGTCGAGGCACCCGGTCGCCAGCGGCAGGTGCTGGCGGAGATCGGCGTGCAGGAAGGACAGGCGGCCGGCCGAGCCCGCCAGGCGCTCCCGGGCTTGGCCGAGCATGGCCGCCGACCCGTCCAGGGCAACCACCCGGCCGTGGGGAAGCAGGTCCAGCACCCCGGCGGTCACCCGCCCGGTGCCGCACCCGGCGTCGAGCACCGTCTCGTCGCCGTCCAGCGCCAGGCGACCGATGACGGCCTGACCCCAGCGGGCCTGCGGGTCGGCGATGCGGTCGTAGGTGGCGGCGTCCCACTCGTGCGGCATGGCGCCACGGTATCCGGCGGCCGCCCCCGGGGTGGCGTGGTCGGGCACTGCCACCCACGCCGGGCGGGGGAGGCCGGCGCACAATGGCAGGTGTCCCTAGGGAGATTTTCGGCAGGGAAAGGCAACGATCCCACCCGGGCCCGGGTTCCTGGCCCGACGCGGGCGGACCCCGCCCCCCACGGCCAGCTGGTCTCCTTGAAGAAAGCAACCGCCTGGGTGGCCATCCCGCTGGCCGTGGTCGTGGCCATCCTGGCCGCGCTCCTGCTCCCACGGGCCTTCCGCACCCCGCTGCTGGACCGGCTGCCCCCGCCACCGGGGCGGCCGGCCACCAGCCGGCTGACCGGGATGCCCGACCCGCAGGCCGACCCGACCGGGTTTGCCGGGGCGCTGGCGGCCCGGCTGAACGCCTTCTGGGGCAACGAGTTCCCCGCCATCGGCCGGCCGTACCGGGCGCCTACCCTGGACCGGTTCGCCGACGCCACCTCGCTGCCCTGCTTTCCGTTGATGGACTTCAACGACGGGCCGCCCTACTACTGCTTCCTGAATGACACCGTGTACGTCCCCCAGCAGTACGTCTCCGACCTGGCCGGCTCCCCCGGGGTCAGCGGCACGGTGGCGGTGGCCTACAGCCTGGCCCACGAGTTCGCCCACCACGTCCAGCACCTCAGCGGGCTGGGGGCGACCGTGGAGGACTCGGAGGCCAAGCCGGGCGCCGCCGCCCGCCGGGCGCTGGTCAGCTACGAGCTCCAGGCCGACTGCCTGGCCGGGCTGTTCCTGCGCACCGTGCTGGCGCCGGGCTCGGTCGACCAGACCGCGCTGGCGGCGGCCCAGACCGCGGCCATCGAGATCCACGGCCCCGAGGGTGGGGCCTCGCTCGACACCCACGGCACGCTGGAGCAGCGCCACCGGGCCCTGTGGGCCGGCTTCCAGACCGGGCGGGGGGTCACGTGCCAGGCCCTCTAGGCCATCCGCTATCCTCCGCATCGATCCGAGCACCACAGCCCCCAGCCCACCCGTTCCGACGACGGGGCACCACGACCGGACCGATGCCGGGAGGTCCCATTGGAGTTTGCGCTGGTCCCGGACCCAGCCGCCTACGCCGACCGGGTCGAGCCCTTCCTGCTGGCCGACGAGGTGCTGCACAACCTCGCCCTCGGGATCATCGCCAATGCCGGGCCCGACACGGTCCTGGCGCTGGTCGAGCGCACGGGGGAGGGAGAGGGGGCGGTGGCGTGCGCCGCGGTGATGGTGCCGCCCCGGAACCTCGTGGTGTCGCGCTCGCCGACTGTCGGCGCGCTGGCGGTCCTGGCCCACGGGCTGCACGACGCCGGGATCGCTCTCCCTGGGGTGGTCGGACCGGCGGCCGAGGCGCTGTCCTTCGCGGGCACCTGGCGGGGGGTAGCCCTGCAGCCCGTCCACCGGCGCAGCGCCATGCAGCTCTACCGGGCGGATGCCGTACGCGACCCGGCGCACCGGGCCGCCGGGAGGGTCCGGGCGGCCACCCGCCGCGACGCCGACCTCGTCGCCCGCTGGATCACCGCGTTCAACGAGGAGGCCCTGCCCGACGCCGCCCATGACCCGGCAGCCGCCCGCCGGATGGCGGAGGACCACATCGACCGGGGGTACCTGTGGCTGTGGGACGACGGGGAGCCGGTGGCCATGACCGCGGTGGGTGGGTCCACCCGGCACGGCGCCCGGGTCTACGCGGTGTACACCCCGCCGGCGCACCGGCGCCGGGGCTACGCCGCCACCCTGGTGGCCGAGGTGACCCGCCAGCTCCTGGCGTCGGGCAAGCACTGGGCATGCCTGTTCGCCGACATGATGAATCCCACGACCAACCACATCTACCAGGAGATCGGCTACCGCCCGGTGGCGGCCTTCGACGACTACCGCTTCGGGCCCTGAGCCCGGCATCCGGCCGTTGGCCGCCTCCCCATGGAGGTACCGCTCTGCGTTTCTGTATACATATGGAGCCCCCCCGTGCGGTGCCCTAGTGCTGGCGGGGGCTGGGCCCGCGCCGCATCCACCGGCGGGCGGGGCGGCCCTCCCAGGCGGTCACCTCCCAGTTGTCGGACGCCTCCTCGGCGGGCATCCACGCCGGCAGTGGCATCCGGAGGTGGGCGGAGAGCGCCCGCAGGTAGGGCTCGTAGGTGGCCCGGAGCGATCGGAGCTCCTCGCCAGCGCGCTCGCCCGCCGCCGGGGTCAGCCCGCTCTCGGAGATGTGGCGGCGCAGGCGGTCCAGCCCTTCGGGGGGGAGCCGGTCCACGCCGCCCCGCACCGGTGGGGTGCCGAGGATCGCGGCCAGGTCCACCGCGGCATGGCGGGCCATGGCGAAGGTGAGTCTGGCCTGGCTGTCGGTGATCTCCGCCATCCCCGCCATGACCAGGGCGCAGGCGTCCAGGATGACGGTGAGGGCGGAGAGCCAGGACTGGTTGTCGTGCTGGGACCGGAAGTAGGCCAGCACGGGATAGGAGAGGTGGCTCTCCAGGAGCTCGGCGCACCACAGCTCCCACTCCCGCAGGAACTGCAGGCCGGACTCGGCGTAGACCGGCCCCCGGCGGCCGAGCAGCTCCCCCGCACTGGGCGGTGAGCCCGCCCGTTCGTCCAGCAGGGAGATGCGCACCTCCCGCCGGGAGAAGGACTGGTACAGCACCGGCAGGTACGAGATGACCAGGGCGAGGAACGCCAGCCCGGCGCCCGCCTCGGCCACGGTCACGAGCCGGCCCAGACGGTTCGCCGGGGTGATGTCGCCCAGCCCGAGCGTGAAGAACGTGCTGGCGCTCAGGTACACGAGGCTGAGGAAGGTGTGCGCCCCGGCGGCATGGACCCGCCCGACGCCCTCGATCATGAGGGCGAAGCCCAGGATCAGCCCCCCGCCCCACACCGCCAGCAGGAACAGGAGGGAGAGCGGGCCGTAGTAGCTGAGGTAGGTTTCCCGCCGGGGCGTGGTCCGGGGGACCCGGGCGCCCAGCGTCCACAGGCTCCAGGTCGTCCGGTAGAACGCCCGGGCGATACGGAAGCGTCGGGAGACCCGCCGGGGCAGGATCAGGGTCTCGAAGGCATCCCAGAACACCACCAGGACCAGGGCGACACCAAGCGCGCCCAGCAGGATCTTCACAGCGCAAGCATCGCGGGTTGTCGCGGTCGTCGCGGTCCCGCGGGAGCCGGTGCCCGGGCGGTGTCAGGCCCCGCGGCACCCGTACTGGGCGAGGTGGTCCTCGATCTTGCCGAGGGCCTGGACGAAGGCGTCCCGCTCGCTCTCCGACAGGCAGGCGAGCAGCTCGGCCATCATGCGGCACTGCTCGGGCATCAGTCGATCCATCAGGGAGCGGCCCTCATCGGTCAGCTCGATGAGGAGCATGCGCCGGTCGTCGGGATGGGCCTGGCGGCGCACGAGCTGGCGGCGCTCCAGCGAGTCGATCAGCCCGGTGACCGTCCCGCGGGTGACGAGGAGCTCCTCGCCGATCTCGCACGGGGACAGCGAGCGCTCCGCCCGCAACAGGACCGTCAGGACGTTGACCGTTGCGACACTGAGGCCGAAGGGCCGGACCTGGCCGTTGAGCCTCCCGGCCAGCATCCCCTCCGTACGCTGCAGGCGCTGGACGCACTCCACCGAGCTGCGGTGGGTGTCGCTGGTCTGCGTGTCCATGGTTGCCATCCTCCGTTCCCCGGCCCCCAGCCGTCCAGGACTGCGGCCGCGGCCTTCCGCACGATGTTATTCACCCTCCCTTAAGGGTACGGCGCGGATCTGTGGGCCGCAACGATTTGGCCGCGACTGCGCGGGGTGGAGCGGGCGCTACGGGGCGAGCGCCTCCCGGAGATTGTTGGGTAGGCAGGGGTGGCGCAGCTTCGACAGGGCCTTGGCCTCGATCTGGCGGATGCGCTCCCGGGTGAGGGCGAACTCCCGCCCGACCTCCTCCAGGGTGCAGGCCTGCCCGGTCAGCAGCCCGAAGCGGAGGGCGAGCACCTTCTTCTCCCGCTCGGTCAACGCCTCGAGCATCCGGCGCAGGTCCTCCTGGCGGAGGGCGAGGGCGGCGGCCTCGAAGGGTCCCTGGGCCTCGGTGTCCTGGATGAAGTCGCCCAGCTCGGCGTCGTCCTCACCCACGGGCTCGTGGATCGACACCGGCTCGGGCAGCACCCGGAACGCCTCCCGGACCTTCTCCGGGTTCATGCCGGCGGCCACCGCGATCTCGTCCAGGGTGGGCTCCCGGCCCAGGCTCTCCAGCAGGTCCGACGCCACCCGGCGCAGCTGCTGCAGGGTGTCCACCATGTGCACCGGGATGCGGATGGTGCGGGCCTTGTCGGCGATGGCCCGGGTGATGGCCTGGCGGATCCACCAGGTGGCGTAGGTGGAGAACTTGAAGCCCCGGCGGTAGTCGAACTTCTCCACCGCCCGGATGAGGCCCAGGTTCCCCTCCTGGATGAGGTCGAGGAGAGGGAGCCCGGCCACCGAGTAGCGGCGGGCGATCGACACCACGAGGCGCAGGTTGGACTGGATGAAGCGCCGCTTGGCGGCCTTGCCGTCCCGGACCTGGGCGTGGAGGGCCTCGGACGTGGCGGCCGACATCCGCTTCTTCGGGATGGCGAGGGTGGCCTCGGCCGCCTTGCCGGCCTCGATGGCCTTGGCGAGCTCCACTTCGTCCACATCGGTGAGCAGCGGGTAGCGGCCCATGGCGTCGAGGTAAAGCGCGAGGGGATCGAGCTGGTCGGGGCCGCGCGTCCGCGCGACGTCGTTCTTGCCGGACGCTACCTTCGAGATCTGGCTCATGTCGGTCGAGAAGTCCTCAAGTGTGGTCGGTCGGTATGGTGTCTGCGCACCGGCTCCTCTGCCAGGATGTTTCCATCATGGTTTCCAGCAGGGAACCGGCACGGCGACGAGGGAGCTGGTGCAGCCATCAACCTTACACTGCCCAGGGCCGGGCTTGACAACACCTAGCTGGCCGAATCTGGCTTGATCGCCCGGCGGGCGCTGCCGGGGATCGCCGGCCGGCGCCGATCCGGAGGGACCCGATGAGCACACCGACCGAGCTGTTCGAGGCCTGGCACCGCGACCTGTCGGGCTGGGGGGTCCCGGACGAGATCCTGGCGGCAGCGCCCGAGCCGCCCTGGGGCTTCCCGCACCGGGTGTTCGCCGAGCGGGCGCAGCAGCAGGTGGCCGGGCGGGAGGGGCCGTCGTACCGCCGGGCCCGGGAGGCTCTGCCGGAGGGAGGAACGGCCCTGGACGTCGGCTCGGGGGCGGGGGCCGCCTCGCTGCCGCTGGCTGACCGTGCCGGGCGGGTCACCGCGGTGGACAGCGACCCCGACATGCTCGCCGCCATGCGGGCCGTGGCAGCCGCCCATCCGGCGATGCAGGCCGACATCGTGGGCGTCGTAGGGACGTGGCCGGACGTGGCCCCCGAGGTGGACCCCGCCGACGTCGTGTGCTGCCACCACGTGCTGTACAACGCCCCCGACCTCCGCCCGTTCGCCGAGGCCCTGCACGGCCACGCGCGCCGGCGGGTGGTCTGCGAGCTGACCGAGCGCCACCCCCTGGAGCCGATGAACCCACTCTGGCTGCAGTTCCACAATCTGCGCCGCCCATCCGGGCCTTCGGCGGAGGACGCCGCGGCGGCACTGCGCTCGCTGGGGTACGGGGTGCAGCTGGAGATCCGGGACTCCGGCCCGCTGCACCACTACGAGAGCCTGGAGGAGATGGTGGTCTTCCACCGCAAGCGCCTCTGCCTGCCCGCCTCTCGGGACCCGGAGGTGGCCGACGCCCTCGTGGCCCTGGGCGTGGACCCGGCCGACCCGGTCGCCCTGGGCGCCGGCCGGCCCCTGGTGACGCTCTGGTGGGACACGGGTCCGTCCCAGTAGCGCCAGCCGGTAGAGTTCCGGCGGTTTTGGGGCCGGGTTCCACCGGAGTCAAAGAGGTCGGTCGATGGATCGGGACGAACGCATGCTGGCGACGATGGTGCACCTGCTCGCCTTCTGCGGGCTGCTCTTCCCGCTCGGCGGCAACGTCCTCGGCCCGCTGATCCTGTGGCTGGTGAAGCGGGACACGTCGATGTTCTTCGACGAGAACGGCAAGGAGTCGGTCAACTTCCAGATCAGCATGCTGATCTACGTGCTGGTGGCCACTCTCCTGATCGAGGTGCTCATCGGCATCCCTCTCGTCGCCGTCCTGCTGGGAGCCGACGCGGTGCTGGTGGTCATCGCCGCGGTAAAGGCCAACCGGGGCGAGTTCTACCGGTACCCGATCAGCATCCGCTTCATCAAGTAGGCCCTGAAGGGGCCCGCTCCCGCCCCCGGTCAGGGCTGCGGTGGCCCCACGACGGCGGTGCCCGCCAAGCGGTCGTGCCAGGTGCGGCCGGAGGGGTCACGCCAGGCGCCGGTGAACCCGAGGCCCACGGCCGCCGCGGACAGCACCATGGCACCGGCCCGGGCGAGGGCGCGGCCGGCACTGACCGGCGTACCCTCGGCGGAGACCAGGCGCAGGCCCAGGAGCTGCATGCCCGGTGTCCGGCCGGCGCGCGCCCAGAACAGGGGCTGGTAGCCGGCCAGCACCAGCACCACGAGCACCCAGGCCAGCATGCTCCCGTGGGGGGCGCCGGCGTTGACGATGACCGAGATCTCGGCCCCGAGGGCCCAGGCAACCAGCGCCGCCACGCCGGCCAGGAGGAGATCGACACCCGCGGCGGCGAGCCGCCGCTCGAAGGGAGCCTTGGCCAGCGGCGGGGCGACGGCCGCGGGCGCAGCCACCCGCAGGGGGGGCCGGCGGGGGATGACCGCGGTGGCCCGGTACAACCGGTGGCCGCAGCTCGGGCAGAAATTGACGCGTGCATCCCGGCCCCCATCCCGGCCCATATTCCCGCCCGAACCCCGGTCCGCGGTGGCCCCGGGATTGTGGTTCCCGACAATGGGGGTCCCGCAGTGGGTGCAGTAGTGGAGCTGGCGGACGGCCAACGCTGTCTCCTGGAGGCTCGCGGTGGGAGGGTCTTCCCTAAAGGTCGACGCCGGGGGCCGTAGGCTTTAGGGCCGTGACCGCGACCTCGCCCCGGCTCTCGGCCCGGACCGCGCTGGCCCTCCGGGCCGGGCGCATCGCCGGGCTGGTGTCCCGCCGCGCCGGGGTGGGGGCCGGGGTGACGATCGGGGGCCGGGTGGCCCTGGTGGTGTCGCCCAAGGCCCTGGCGGAGCTGGCGGCGGGCCGGGGGCCGTGCGTGATCTCGGGCACCAATGGCAAGACCACCACCACGCGGCTGATCGCCGCCGGCATGGTGGGTGCCGGGCGGCGCGTGGTCTCCAATGGCACCGGCGCCAACCTGGCGTCCGGGCTGGCGTCGGCGCTGGGCGAGGGCGACCGCGCCGCGCTGCCGGTGCTGGAGATCGACGAGGCGGTGCTGCCCCGGGTGATCGGTGCCCTGGACCCCGGCCTGGTGATCCTCACCAACTTGAGCCGGGACCAGCTGGACCGCTACGGCGAGGTGGGTACCGTGGCCGGGCGCTGGCGCCAGATGCTGCAGGACCGCCCGGGCCAGCGGGTCATCGCCAACGCCGCCGACCCGTTGGTGGTCTGGGCGGCGTCGCCGGCGGAGACGACCTGGGTGGATACCGGGCTGACGTGGCGGGAGGACGCCACGGTGTGCCCCGCCTGCGGGGCCCTGCTGGAATGGGGGGACGGGGGCTTCGCCTCGGCGTGCGGGTTCCACCAGCCGGTACCGGACATCACCCTGCGCCACGGTGTCGTGTCGCTGGGCGGGGAACAGGTGGCACTCAGTCTGGACCTCCCCGGCCGCTGGAACCAGGCGAACGCCGCGATGGCGCTGGCCGCATGCCAGGCCCTCGGCGTGGCCCCGGCTGCGGCGGCGGCGTCGATGGCGGCCGTCCGGGAAGTGAGCGGCCGCCAGGCCACCTGGGCGCTGGGCGACGGGCGCCGGGCCCGGCTGCTCCTGGCGAAGAACCCCGCCGGGTGGACCGAGGTCCTGCACTACGTCGCCGGCTCGGCGGCCGGGATCGTGCTGGTCCTGAACTGCCAGGTCGCCGACGGCAAGGACCCCTCCTGGCTGTGGGACGTGCCCTTCGAGCTGCTGGCCGGCCGCGGGGCGGGCCGGGTGGCGGCGGCAGGGGAGCGCGTGCTGGACCTGGCCGTGCGGCTGCGGTATGCCGGCATCGAGCCCGTCGTCGAGCCCGATCCGCTCCGGGCGGCGGCAGCGGTGGATGGCGACGGCGTCGAGGTGCTGGCCACCTACAGTGCGTTTGTGGCGCTCGGCCGGCGGCTGCGGGGTGCGCCGTGACGGATCCTGTGCGCATCGGCCTGATCTACCCCGAGCTCATGGGCACCTACGGGGACCGGGGCAACGCGGTGGTGCTGGAGCGCCGGCTGGCGTGGCGAGGCCTCGCCGGCGAGGTGGTCACCATCCCTGCCGGCGAGCCGGTGCCCGGAGGCCTCGACCTCTACGTGCTGGGCGGGGCCGAGGACGTCCCCCAGACCCTGGCGGCCGAGGGCCTCCTGGCGTCGAAGGCGGCGATCGGCGGGGCGTTGGACGGCGGGGCGGCGATGCTGGCCGTGTGCGCCGGGTTCCAGCTGATCGGCTCCAGCTACGTGCGCACCGATGGTGCCCGGGTGCCCGGCATGGGCCTGGTGGACGCCGACACGGTGGCCGGCCCCCGGCGGCGCATCGGCGAGGTGGTCATCGACCCCTTCCCGGGCGGGCTCCCCCTCCTCACCGGGTTCGAGAACCACGCCGGGGTGACCACCCTCGGCCCGGGGGCGCGCCCACTCGGCGCCGTGCTGGTGGGCACGGGCAACGGGGACGGCCAGGACGGCGCCTGGGTGGAGCGCCGCTTTGTGGCCACCTACCTCCACGGCCCGGTGCTGGCCCGTAATGCCGCTTTGGCCGACCTGCTGCTGACCTGGGTGGCCGGCCCGCTGCCGGCGCTGCGGGACGGATCGGGCGACGCCCTGGTGGAAAAGCTGCACGCCGAGCGCCTGGCGGCGGCCGGGGTCGGCAGATCCGGCCGGCGGTGAGGCCCGTGCCCGGGAGGGAAGCCGGGAATAGAGCGGGGCCTGGGTTACATTGAGCTATGACGGACGTAGAAGATCCCGCGCTGCACAAGGAGGAAGTCATGGCCGATGAACGGCAGGGGCACGGCGGCGGCAGCAAGAACCACGGTCTCCCGCTCGGGGAGGCCACGCCCGAGGAGCGCAGGCGTTGGAAGGCGCAGCTCGAGGAGTCGGGCAAGTACAACCCGGGCGCCAGCCTCAAGGAGCTGATCGCCAAGCGCGACGCCCCGAAGACCACCGCAGCTGACGACATCTGAGCCCGCATCTAAACCCACGTTGACTGCAGGTCCGGTCTCCTTCGAGGACTGGGAGCGCGAGCGCATCCACGGCGCCATCGGGGTGCTTGCCACGGTGAGCCCCGACGGCGGGCCGCACGCCGCCCCGGTGCAGGTCAACGTGGAGGGTGACACCCTGCGCTTCGAGACCGAGCCCGACGCCCGCAAGTTCAAGAACCTGGTGGCCAACCCCCAGGTGGCTATCTGCGTGTTCGGGAGCCCGAAATGGGGCGTCGTGGTCCGGGGGAGGGCCGAGGTGCTGACCGCCGACGACGGCCGTGGGCAGGCCCAGGTGCGCCTGCACCCGGGCTCCAAGGCCACCTGGCGCCGCCGGGAGGGTTGAGTCCAGTCCCCAGGCGAGGCCTTAGAGGACCAGCACCGCCGCCCCGGTGAACGCGCCGTGGGCCAGGTCGGCCAGGGCGCGGGGTGCCTCCTCGAACGGGTAGAGGCGCGTCGTCGGCCGCACCGGGATCCGGGCGGCGGCGTCCAGGAAGTCCCTGCCATCCTGGCGGGTGTTGGCGGTGACGCTGCGCAGCGTGCGCTCCTGGAAGAGGTGCTCCTGGTAGTCGAGCGGCGGTATGGCGGAGAGGTGGATGCCGGCCACCGCCAGGGTCCCGCCCCGGTCCAGCGCCGCCAGGGCCACGGGGACGAGATCACCCACCGGGGCGAAGAGGATGGCGGCGTCCAGCGGCTCGGGCGGGGCGTCGTAGGCGCCCCCGGCTGAGGCCGCCCCCAGTTCCCGGGCGAGATCCCGGGCGGCGGCATCCCGGGTGAGGACGTGGACCCGGGCGCCCTCGGCCAGGGCCACCTGGGCGGTCAGGTGCGCCGACCCCCCGAACCCGTAGATGCCCAGCCGGCCGCCGGGCGCCAGCTTGCAGGACCGCAGGGCCCGGTACCCGATGATCCCGGCGCACAGCAGGGGAGCCAGGTCCTGGCCGGGGACCCCCTCGGGGAGCGGATAGGCGAACGCCTCGGGCACCACGGCGTACTCGGCGTAGCCGCCGTCGGCATCCCAGCCGGTGAACGCCGGTGCCACGCAGAGGTTCTCGCTGCCCGCCCGGCAGAACCGGCAGGTGCCGTCGGTGCTGCGCAGCCAGGCCATCCCCACCCGGTCGCCCGGGCGGAACCGGTGGGCGTCGGGGCCGAAGGCGTCCACCCGGCCCACGACCTCGTGGCCCGGCACCCGGCGCCGCCAGTGGGGGGCAAGGTCGCCCTCGGCGAGGTGCAGGTCCGTGCGGCAGACGCCGCAGTGGGTCACCTTGACCCGGATCTCGCCCGGCCCGGGGATGGGCACCGGCAGGTCCACGAGGGCCAGCGGGCCGCCGTCGATCGGCCCGGGCTGGTCGACTACCCAGGCCCGCACGGTGCCCGCGTGGTGCTGCGTGCCGTCCGGCTCATCGAGAGCCAGGATAATGGGACCCGAATTCACGCCGCGTGGCGCTTGAACCTCGACGTGGGAGACGACGTGGGAGACGAAATCGGCATCGGGCTGCTGGGCTGCGGCATCGTGGGCTCGGCGGTCGCCCGCATCCTGTCGGCCCACGCCGACGAGATCACCGAGCGCTCGGGGGCGCAGCTGGTCATCCGGCGGGTGGCCGTGCGCAACCTGGCGAAGGAACGGGCGGTGGACGTGCCGCACGACCTGTTCACCACCGACCCGATGGCAGTGGTCCTCGATCCCGATGTGCGCATCGTCATCGAGGTCATGGGCGGCATCGAGCCCGCCCGGAGCCTGATCCTGGAGGCGCTCGGCGCCGGCAAGTCCGTGGTCAGCGCCAACAAGGAGCTGATCGCCACCCTGGGACGGGAGATCTTCGAGGCCGCTGAGCGCTCCGGCGCCGACTTCGCCTTCGAGGCGGCGGTGGCAGGCGGCATCCCGATCATCAAGCCCCTGAAGGAGTCCCTGGCGGGGGAGCGGATCTCCCGGGTGATGGGCATCATCAACGGCACCACCAATTTCATCCTCACCCGGATGAGCGTCGAGGGCCTCGAGTTCGACCAGGCCCTGGCCGAGGCCAAGCGCCTGGGCTACACCGAGCTGGACCCCTCGGCCGACATCGAGGGCTTCGACCCCGCCGCCAAGGTGTCCATCCTGGCCAGCATCTGCTTCAACGCCCGGGTGGTGGCCGGTGACGTCTACCGGGAGGGGATCACGGAGGTGACCGCCCGGGACATCGCCTTCGCCCACGACCTGGGCTATGAGGTCAAGCTGCTGGGCATCGCCGAGATGGTGGACGGGCAGGTGGCCGCCCGGGTGCACCCGGCGATGATCCCGCTGTCCCACCCGCTGGCATCGGTGCGCAACAACCTGAATGCCGTGTTCGTCGAGGGGGTCAACGTCGGCCAGCTCATGTTCTACGGCCAGGGTGCCGGGGGCCCGCCCACGGGGACCTCGGTGGTGGGCGACGTCGTCGACCTGGCCCGCAACATCACCACGGGCAGCCGGGGCGTCGGGTGCACCTGCTACCACCACAACGCCCGGATCCGGCCGATGGACGAGACCGCCTCGCAGTACTACATCCTGCTGGAGGTCGAGGACCGCCCCGGGGTGCTGGCCCGGGTGGCGCAGACCTTCGCCGACCGCGGGGTGAGCATCAACAGCGTGCGCCAGCAGGGCTACGGCGACGAGGCCCGTCTGGTGCTCATCACGCACCGGGCCCGGGAGCAGGACTTCCAGGCCATCCTGGGCGACCTGCGCGGCCTGGAGGTCGTTGAGGAGGTGGCCTCCTGGATGCGGGTCATCGACGAGGAATGAGCCACATGTGGCGGGGGATCATCGAGGAGTACCGGGACCGCCTCCCGGTCACCGAGACCACCCCTGTGGTGACCCTGCAGGAGGGCGGCACGCCGCTCATCCGGGCGCACCGGCTGTCCCAGGTGACCGGGCTGGAGGTGTACCTCAAGTACGAGGGCGCCAACCCCACCGGGTCGTTCAAGGACCGGGGCATGACCCTCGCCGTCTCCAAGGCGGTGGAGAACGGCGCCAAGGCCATCGTGTGCGCCTCGACCGGCAACACCTCGGCCTCGGCGGCGGCCTACGCCACCCGGGCGGGCGTGGTGTGCGCCGTGCTCATCCCCAGCGGCAAGATCGCCCCCGGCAAGCTGGCCCAGGCGCTGGTGCACGGCGCCCGGGTGATCGAGATCGATGGGAACTTCGACCAGGCCCTCGAGATCACCCGCAAGCTGGAGGCGTCCTACCCGATCACCCTGGTGAACTCGATCAACCCCTACCGCATCGAAGGCCAGAAGACCGGGGCGTTCGAGGTCTGCGACGCCCTGGGGCGGGCACCGGACCTGCACCTCATCCCGGTGGGCAACGCCGGCAACATCACCTCGTACTGGAAGGGCTACCGGGAGTACCACCGGGACGGCATCATCGACTCGCTGCCGGCGATGCACGGGTTCCAGGCGGCGGGGGCGTCCCCCATCGTGCGGGGCCACCCGGTGGATGACCCCCGGACGATCGCCACCGCCATCCGGATCGGCAACCCGGCCTCCTGGGACAGTGCCCTGGCTGCCGCGCAGGACTCGGGCGGGTCGATCGCCGCGGTACGCGACAAGGACATCCTGGAGGCCTACCGCCTGGTGGCCCGGGAGGAGGGCCTGTTCTGCGAGCTGGCTTCGGCCGCCTCGGTGGCCGGTCTGCTCCAGCTGCACGCCGCCGGCCGGCTCCCGGCCAGTGGCATGGCGGTCTGCGTGCTGACCGGGAACGGGCTGAAGGACCCCGACTGGGCCATCATGGGGGCGCCCCCGCCCCGCCGGGCGCGCCCCGAGGTGGTGGCAGTCGCCGAGGCCATTGGCTTCTAGGCCATTGGCTTCTAGGCCTCTGTCGGGCTGGCGTTGAGCTACTCCGGTTCGGTTGCGGTCCGGGTGCCGGCCACCACCGCCAACCTGGGACCCGGGTTCGACTGCCTGGGGGCTGCGCTCGGTCTGTACCTGGAGCTGGTCTTCGAA
This sequence comes from Actinomycetota bacterium, assembly GCA_035765775.1. Classification (NCBI taxonomy): domain Bacteria; kingdom Bacillati; phylum Actinomycetota; species Actinomycetota bacterium. The sequence goes on from DASTWV010000012.1 coordinate 29,331, forward strand.
GCGGCCCCCTCGTCGGAAACCGTTGCGGCAGACCCGGCATTCGTCGCCGGGCCAGTCGGCGAGGACCTGACCCACCGGGCATTCGTCGGGGCGTGGGCGGCGGTGGGGGAGCAGGCGCCGCCGGTGAAGGTCACCGTGGCGCGGGCCTACCCGGCCGGGCGGGGCCTCGGGGCGTCGGCGTCGGCGATCGTGGGCGGGCTGGTGGGGGCGCGGGCGCTGGGTGGGTTGGCGCTGTCCGACGACGAGCTGGCGGGCCTGGCGGTGCGCATCGAAGGCCACGCCGACAACGTGCTCCCGGCGCTGTTCGGGGGCCTCGTGCTGGCGGGCTCGGGGGTGGGGTGGCAGCGCTTCACGCCCTCGCCGGCGGTGTGCCCGATCGTCCTCGTCGCACGGGAAGCCTTTGCCACCAAGGCCGCCCGCCAGGTGCTGCCCGACGCCGTCCCCCGGGCGGACGCCCTGGCGAACATGGCGGCATGCGCGGCACTCGTGGCGATCCTGGCCGGGCTGCAGTCCCCCACGGGGCTTCTGCGGGCCACGGAGGACCGGTTGCACGAGCCCTACCGGCTGCCCCTGATGACCGAGACCCGGGCGCTGCATGCCGGTCTGCGGGCTGCCGGGGTGCCCGCCGCCCTCTCGGGGGCGGGGCCGTCCGTGCTGATCCTGGTGGATGATGTCGCCGCCGGCGAGGCCCGGGAGGTGGCCCGGGACCTGCTGCCGGACGGGTGGGGCATCGCCGATGCCGGGTGGGACCTTACCGGGGCGCGGGCCCACTGAGCCCGCGTACCCCAATCCGGCGGCTTACCGGATGTAGCCGAGGTACAGTGCGATAAGAAGGATCGTGAGGATCGTCCCGATGATCCCCAGGATGTAGCCGGCATTGGCGGCGCCGCTGATCGCCCGCTCCCGGCGGCCCAGGACAATGGCGATGATGCCGGGGACGAAGAACAGGTTGGCAAAGATCGAGATGATGCCGAAGACCAGCGCAGCGATGGCGGCCCCACTGCTGACCGGCCTGGCCGACGGGGGATAGTACTGGTAGGACATCGCGGGCTCCTTTCGCTCGTGGCGCGTTCTGCTTTCTCACCACGGCTCCTACCCGCCCGGGCACCGGATAACTGCGTTGGGCGGCGCCTTAAAATTTTCTGTGATTCCTCAGGTCGCCACGGAGACCCGTACGTTTCTCTGGGTGCAAGATGCCCGCATAGCCCCAAGGAAGGCGGCCCCTCGGCGGAACTCGGGGATTTTCGTCCCGGCCACTGGGACCAATGTCCCCGAGATGAAGTGGGCGGGGCCCGGCTCTACTTCGAGGTGGCGTGGGCCAGTACCTGGTTCATGAGCATCTCCAGCGTCCGCAGGTCGGTCTGGGCGCTGGTCACGAAGGCGTTGGAGCCCTTGAGGGCGTACAGGACGATGGTGGTGCCGTACTGCGACGCCAGCGTGACGTAGTAGGCCTGGTCACCCACCCCGGCGACGTCCGCCCAGGTCTGGTTGGCGGTGAGCTGGGACTTGTCGGCAGCGAATGAGGCCGCGGTCTCGCCGACGATGACGTCCACCGTGACCAGCTGGCCGGGGCCGGTGAACGTGCAGTCGGTCTCGGCCTGGGAGGGGTGGTCCACCGTCGGGACGCCCACCGTGGTGCGGAGGGCGGCGTTCACCTCGTCGGGAGTGACGATGGTGCAGCCGATGGCCGGGCTGGCCGGGAGCTGGGTGGGCAGCGCGGAGGGGCTGGCCGAGACGCTGGGGGTGGGAGTGGGAGTGGGGGTGCTCTGCGGTGCCTTCGGCGAGGCGGAGCAGGCGGCCAGGGTGACCGCGATTCCCAGGCACAGGGCGGGCACGAGAGGGCGCACGCCGACAACCTATCGCAGCGCGCCGTAGGCTCAGCGGGTCCATGGCACCTCCCGGTGTTGCGCGCGATCCCCGTTGCCTTGTCCTGGTGGACGGGGAGCACTACCCACCGGTCATCGCCCGAGCGCTGGCAATGCTGGTGGCCGAGGGCGACCGGCCCGTCGCCGCCCTGCTGGTGGGGGGTCAGGAGAAGCTGGGCCAGGTGCCGTGGGACCTCGGCATCCCGGTGGAGGTGCCCTCCGGCATCGAGGACCGGGAGGCGGCCCTGGCCCGGGTCCTGCGCCAGACGGGGGTCAGGCGGGTGGTGGACCTGTCCGACGAGCCCATCCTGGGCTACACCGCCCGCACCCGGATGGCCTCGGTGGCCCTGTGGTGCGGCGCCACCTACGAAGGGGCCGACTTCTGCTTCACCCCACCCGACCGATCGGCCCACCCCGCCGTGCCCTCGGTGGCGGTCTTCGGGACCGGCAAGCGCACGGGCAAGACCGCCATGGCCGGCTTCGCCGCCCGCTTGTACCGGGAGGCGGGCCTCGACCCGGTGGTGCTGGCCATGGGGCGGGGTGGCCCGGCGGAGCCCGAGGTCCTGGCCGCCGGCACCCGGCTGGACCGGGAGCACCTGCTGGCCCTGGTGGCCGAGGGCCGGCATGCCTCGAGCGACTATGTCGAGGACGCCATGACCTCGGGGGCGGCCACCGTCGGCGCCTGGCGGGCCGGCGGCGGGCTGGCCGGGGCGATGGCCTACACCAACTTCCCCGCCGCCCTGGCGGCGGCCGAGGCCCTGGCGCCCGGACTGCTGGTGCTCGAGGGCAGCGGCGCCGCCATCCCGCCCGCCCGGGCGGGGGCAGGGGTGCTGGTGGCCAATGCCGCCACGGCCCCGGAAGCCCTCGGCAGCTACTTCGGTTTGTACCGGTTGTTGCTCGCGGACGTGGTCGTGCTTACAATGTGTGAAGAGAGCCTCGGCCAGGAGTACATGGCGGCGGCCAAGCGTTGCGCTCGGAGTACTTCCCTCAGCCAACCAAAGGTTGTTTGCACCGTCTTTCGACCCTACCCCCTAGCAGACGTCTCGGGAAGGAAAATCTGGTTCGGAACCACGGCGAACGAGCGGGCGGGACCGGTTCTCAAGCACCATTTGGAGGCAACGTTCGGGTGTGAGGTAGTCGCAATTAGCCATGCCTTGGCGCGGCGGGACGAGTTGCGGCGGGACCTCAGTTCGCTGGCGGATGCGGCAGGCGGTCACCCGGTGGAGGCGTTGGCGGTAGAGCTGAAGGCAGCAGCCGTGGATGTGGTCACGCGCTGGGCAGCAGAGCACGGACTGGACGTGGTGTACGTGGACAATCGCCCGCAGGTCGTCGGTGGCGAAGGACCCCTGGAGCCATTGCTGCTGGAGGTTGCGCAGCTGGCCCGTACACGATGGACGCCGTGATGGGTGGGGGAAACTGCGCCAGGCGGTAACCGGAATGGTTCCAGCATTGTGAAGACCAAAATGAAGAGGCAAAGGAAGCCGCAATGAAGGTCCGCCGGGCGGCGACGCCGGCCCCGATCCTCATCTCCGACACCACCCAGGGCCTCCCGTATTCCAAAGGCCTGCTGGCATCATCGATGATGGTGGCCGGCGTGGCGCCCGCCCAGGCGTACCGGGTTGCCGAGCGGGTGGAGCAGGTGCTGGTGGAGCGGGGCGTGAGCCAGATCTCCGGGACGGAGCTCCGGGACCTCGCCGCCTCGATGCTGGCCGAAGCCGACCAGGCCCACGCCCAGGGCTACCTGGACTGGCAGGCGGTGGAGGACCTGGAGCAGCCGCTGGTCATCCTGATCGGCGGGGCCACCGGGGTGGGCAAATCCACCATCGCCACCCAGCTGGCCGCCCGGCTCGGGATCACCCGGGTGATCTCCACCGACGCCATCCGGGAGGTGTTGCGGTCCGCCTTCTCGGAGGCCCTGATGCCCAGCCTGTACGTGTCGTCGTTCAATGCCGATGCCGCCCTCCGGGTGCGGTCGATCTCGTCGCCCGCCGAGCAGCTGATCGTGGGGTTCCAGGAGCAGGTCACGGCGGTGTCGGTAGGCATCAAGGCCCTGATTTCCCGGGCTCTGGAGGAGGGAACCGATATCATTGTGGAGGGTGCCCACGTCGTCCCCGGTTTCCTGGACGGGTGGGAGGAGGAGTTCACTCAGGCGGTCCTGGTCCCCGTGGTCGTGGCCGTGTCGGATGCCGAGACCCACCGGACCCACTTCGAGCTCCGGGCAATGGAGACCCGGGCGCGGCCCCGGGACCGGTACCTGGCCCACTTCGACAAGATCCGGGCGCTCCAGGCCTACATCGTCAAGCAGGCGGAGCGGACCGGTACCCCGGTGGTGGAGATGGTCGACCTCGACTCAGCCCTCCAACGGGTCGCGGCCCTGGTGATGACCAAGGCCCTGGAGCGGGCGGGGGCCTGGAAGGAGGCCGAGGGCGCAGCGGCCCTGGGGACGGCGCCGGATGCCCCCCAAGTGGACGACGTGAACGACGTGGGTGATGCAGGTTCTCCGGTGGCATCGGGGCGCCGGTCACGCAACGGGTTGAGCGCCACACGCCGGGTGGCGAAGGCGGGCCGGATGGGAGCCTGGGAGCCCCTCGGGGCACGGAGGCGAGGTTAAGGGGGGCATTCAGATGACACAACAGCTTGTCCAGCAACGAAAAGCACGCAGAAAGGAGGCGGGAACGAATGGATGAGACCCAGACCCAACAGCGGTCGATGCTCGCCGGAAAGCTCGTTTCCGAGCTCCAGGCGATCGCCGAGCAGGTGGGAGTGAAGGACCCGAAGAAGCGCAAGAAAGCGGACCTCATCGATGCCATCCTCGGGACGGTTCACGGGAGCCCGGAGAGTGGCGGCAACGGTACGGTCAATGGGGGAGAGGAGCGCCAGCGCGGGTTTGGCGCACCTCCCGCGGGCGAGAGCGGCAACGGCGCACCGGCTGCCGGCCCCGTTCGGTCGGCGCCGGCTGCTCTGCCTGCCCCAGCTGGGGAGGGGCGGAACGGGACCGCCGCCGCGGCCCCCCGTCCCCACACGCCGTGGCGTCCCCCCGTGGTGCCCGGCATCCCGGTCCCACCGCAGCCCGGCCTGGCTCCTGCCCCGGCACCGGTTGCCGAGGGTGCGCCCGCGCCGTCGGCACCCACCGGTGGGACGGAATCCAGTCGGACGGAATCCAATGGGACGGAATCGGCGGCGCAGTCCGCAACCGCGTCTGCAGCGCAGGCCCCAGCGCAGGCCCCCAGCGGGGAATCTGCGGATGCCGCCAGCGCATCCCAGGCACCGACCACCGACACCCCGGCCTCCCCGGGAGAGGCTGCCGCCACCTCGGCGCCGGCCACCGGCGAGTTGGCATCGGCGGAGGCGTCGTCCGGCGCCCCGTCCTATGCCCCCTCCCAGGGCGAGGGGCGGCCCGAGTACCGCCGGGACCGTGACGGTGAGGGGGGTCGGGACCGTGGCCGGCGCCGGCGGCGCCGGGACCGCAACGACCGGCCCGAGCGCCCGGGCGACCGGGTGGAGCGGACGCCGGACCGCAACTTCGACCGCGGGCAGGACCGCAACTTCGACCGCAACTATGACCGGGGCGCGGACCGGAACATCGACCGGGGCGAACGGACGGACACCCGGCCCCGGCGCGAGCCGGAAGTCGAGGACACCAGCGACCTCGAGGTGCGCACCGGCATCCTGGACGTCCTGCCCGAGGGCTACGGCTTCCTCCGCACCAGCGGCTACCTGCCCGGGCCGGAGGACGTCTACGTGTCGCTCTCCCAGGTGCGGCGCTCGCAGCTCCGCCGGGGCGACCACATCGTCGGGGCGGTGCGCAGGCCCAAGGAGGGCGAGAAGTACCAGGCCCTCGTGCGCATCGACAAGGTGGACGGCATGGCCCCCGAGGAGGTCATCGGCCGGAAGTGGTTCGAGAAGCTGACCCCGCTCTACCCCGAGACCCGCCTCCACATGGAGCTGGCCGAGAACCCGGCCCAGATCGCCCAGCGGATCATCGACCTGGTCGCTCCGATCGGCAAGGGCCAGCGCGGGATGATCGTCTCGCCGCCGAAGGCGGGCAAGACCACGATCATGAAACAGATCGCCAACTCGGTCACCTCCAACAACCCCGAGTGCCACCTGATCGTGCTGCTGGTGGACGAGCGGCCCGAAGAGGTGACCGACATGCAGCGCTCGGTCAACGGCGAGATCGTCTACTCGACCTTCGACCGGCCCTCGGAGGACCACATCCAGGTCACCGAGCTCACCCTGGACCGGGCCAAGCGCCTGGTGGAGCTGGGCAATGACGTGGTGATCCTGCTGGACGGCATCACCCGGCTCTCCCGGGCCTACAACCTGGCGACGCCGGCGTCCGGGCGCATCCTCTCCGGCGGTGTCGACTCGACGGCCCTCTACCCGCCCAAGCGGTTCTTCGGTGCCGCCCGCAACATCGAGGAGGGCGGGAGCCTGACCATCATCGCCACCGCCCTGGTGGATACCGGGTCCCGGATGGACGAGGTGATCTTCGAGGAGTTCAAGGGAACGGGCAACTGGGAGCTGCGCCTCGACCGGCGGGCCGCCGAGAAGCGGATCTTCCCCGCCATCGACATCCAGGGCTCCGGCACCCGCAAGGAGGAGCTGCTGCTCTCCTCGGATGAGCTCGCCCTGGTGTGGAAGCTGCGCCGGGTCCTGCACGCCCTGGAGGGCGTGGCCGCCCTGGAGCTGCTGGTGGACAAGATGCGCCAGACCAAGGGCAACATGCAGTTCCTGCGGGAGATCTCCAAGGTGACGATCGGCGACTGACCGCTGCGCCCGGGCCCGAGCTACCATTGGCGCGACCTGCACGGACAACGAAGAGAGGCATCCCATGAAAACCGGCATCCACCCCGACTACACCATCGCCACGGTGCGGTGCTCGTGCGGGGCAACGTTCCAGACCCGCTCCACCAAGCCCGAGCTCAAGGTGGAGATCTGCTCGCAGTGCCATCCCTTCTACACCGGCAAGCAGAAGCTGGTCGACACCGGTGGGCGGGTGGAGCGCTTCGAGAAGAAGTACGGGCGGCGCGCACCCCGGGCCTAGTCCCGAGTCCCGCGGTCCCCGCCGTGGCCAGCCGCTACCCGATCGGGGGCCAGGCGCTCCTGGAGGGCGTGATGATGCGCGGCCCCCGGTCCTGGTCGGTGGCGGTGCGCACGCCCGACGGGGCCATCGCCGCCTCGGCCTACCCGTTGCCCTGGAACGCCGCCGCCCACCCCTGGGTGCGCTGGCCCTTCGTGCGCGGCGTCTGGGTGCTGGCCGAGCAGCTGGCCATCGGCATGCGGGCGCTGCGCCTGTCCGCCGCCTACTCGCTGCAGGAGGCCACCGGGGCGTCGGTCGAGACCACCGAGCGCCAGCTCACCTGGACGATGGCCATCGGCATCGTGGTGGTGCTGGCGGTGTTCATCGCCGGTCCCGCCCTGGCCGCCAAGCTGGGGGGCCACGCGGTGGGCGCCCGGTCGTCGGTGGCCCAGAACCTGCTGGAGGGGGCGATCCGCCTCGGGCTGTTCCTGGGCTACATCCTGCTGATCTCGCTGGTGCCCGGGGTGCGGCGCACCTACCAGTACCACGGGGCCGAGCACAAGACCATCGCCGCCTACGAGGCCGGGGACCCCTTCGAGCCCGAGGTGGTCGACCGCTACTCGACCCTGCACGTGCGCTGCGGCACCAACTTCCTGTTCATCGTGCTGTTCCTCACCATCATCGTGGGGTTGGGGATCGACATGATGGTCCACGGGCTGCCGCTGGCCATCACCGCCCGGCTGGTGGCCATCCCGATCCTGGCCGGGGGCGGCTACGAGGTGATCCGGGCAGCGGGCCGGGACCCCGACTCCCGGGCGCTGCACATCGTGAGCCTCCCCGGGTTGGCGCTGCAGAAGATCACCACCCGGCCCCCGGACCACAGCCAGATCGAGGTGGCGGTGAAGGCGATCGAGGCGGTGATCGCCGCCGAGACCGCCGCCGATGCTGCGGCCGACTCCCGGTAACCTTTCCTTTCGATCTTTCGTTCGACCCGGATTGGGAGGAGCGCTGAATGCTTGACCGGCTGGCCCAGATCGAGACGCGCTATGACGAGGTCCAGGCGCAGCTCCAGGACCCCGACATCCTCACGCGCCCCGACCAGCTCCGGGAGCTGGGCAAGGTCAACGCCGAGCTGGAGGAGATCGTGCTGCCCTACCGGCGCTACCGCAAGGCGCTGGAGGAGGCGGCCTCGGCCCGCCAGATGGCCCGGGAGGAGTCCGATCCCGAGATGAAGGCGCTGGCCGAGGCCGAGTACGAGACCCAGCAGGCCCTCGCCGACGGGCTGGAGGGCCAGCTGCGCACCCTGCTGCTGCCCAAGGACCCCAACGACGACAAGAACGTGATCGTGGAGATCAAGGCCGGGGAGGGGGGCGAGGAGTCGGCCCTCTTCGCGGGCGATCTGTTCCGCATGTACCAGCGCTACGCCGAGCGCCGCTCATGGAAGAGCGAGGTGCTCTCCTCGCAGCCCTCGGACATGGGTGGCTTCAAGGATGTGACCTTCGAGGTACGCGGGCGGGGGGCCTACTCCCGGCTGAAGCACGAGGCCGGCGTGCACCGGGTGCAGCGGGTGCCGGACACCGAGTCCCAGGGCCGGGTACACACCTCGGCGGCCGGCGTGCTGGTGATGCCCGAGGCCGAGGAGTTTGACGTGCAGATCGACGCCAAGGACCTCGAGGTGGACGTCTACCACTCCAGCGGGCCGGGTGGGCAGTCGGTGAACACCACCGACTCGGCGGTGCGCATCACCCACAAACCCTCCGGGCTGGTGGTGGCCTGCCAGGAGGAGCGCTCGCAGCTCCAGAACCGGGAGAAGGCGATGCGCCTCCTGCGTGCCCGGCTGTACCAGGCAGAGCAGGAGCGCCGCCAGGCCGACATCATCGCCACCCGGCGGAGCCAGGTGCGCACGGTGGACCGCTCGGAGAAGATCCGGACCTACAACTTCCAGCAGGACCGGGTGACCGACCACCGGTTGCCGATGTCGCTGAACCAGCTGCCCTCGATCCTGGCCGGGGACCTGGACCGGTTCATCGATGCCCTCATCGCCAAGGAGCGGGCCGAGCAGCTTGCCGCGGTCGACTGAGGTTCCGCTCCCGGCGGGTGCCACCGCCGTCTCGGCGCTGCGCTGGGCGGGGCGGCGGCTGACGGGGTTCGTCGATTCCCCGTCGGTGGATGCCGAGGTGCTGTTGCTGTCGGTGCTCGGCGGGACCCGCGCCCGGCTCTACGCCGCAGGGGACCTGGTGCTGACATCGGTGGTGGCGGGCCAGTTCGTGTCGTTGGTGGAGCGCCGGGGGGCGGGGGAGCCACTGCAGTACCTCACCGGGCGGCAGGTGTTCCGGGGCCTGGACCTCCAGGTCGGGCCCGGCGTGCTGGTCCCCCGCCCGGAGACCGAGGTGGTGGTGGAGCGTGCGCTTGCGTTGATAGCAGCGGTGCCCTCGCCGGTCGTGGTCGATGTCGGCACCGGGTCGGGGGCCATCGCCCTGGCGATCGCTGCCGAGCGGCCGTCGGCGGCGGTATGGGCCACGGAGGTCAGTGGGGCGGCACTGGCCTGGGCCGGGCGCAACGCCGCCGGCCTCGGCCTGGAGCGGGTGGCGTTCGTGGAGGGCGATCTCCTGTCCGGCCTGCCGCGGGCGCTGCAGGGGACCGTGGACCTGGTGGTGGCGAACCCGCCCTACCTGCCGCAGGCATTGGTGGAGTCGGCTGCTGCCGATGTCCGGGACCACGAGCCCCGGGTGGCGCTGGTGTCGGGGCCCACCGGGCTGGAGGTGCCGTCCCGGCTGATTGCCTCGGCCTGGGCGTGGCTGCGGCCGGGTGGGTGGCTCGTGATGGAGACGTGGCCGGGGCAGGCGGAGGACCTGGTGGCGCTGCTGGGGGACGCCTACGGGGAGGTGGCTGCCCGGCCGGACCTGGCCGGGTCACTGCGCATGGTGGAGGGCCGGCGGCCGGTTCGCTCCTAGGTCTGCGGGGCGCCCAGCAACTCCAGCAGGGTGACCACCACCCGCCAGGTGGACGCCACGCTCGGCGCGTGGACGTGCTCGTCGGGCGTATGGAGGCTGGTGATCCGGGGCCCCATCGACACCGCCTGGGTCCCGGGCAGCTTGGCGATGATGATCCCGCACTCCAGCCCGGCGTGGATCACCTTGACCTCGGGCGGGTGGCCGTAGACCTGCTGGTAGGCCTGCCGGGTCAGGGCGGTCAGCGGCGCATCAAGGGCCGGGGGCCATCCCGGGTAGGCCTCGCTCGAGGTCACCGTGCCCCCGGCCGAGCGGGCGATGTCGCCGACATCGGCCTGCACGCCGTCCAGATCGCCATCGAGGAAGCTCCGGGGGCTGAGGAGCACGTTGAGCGCCGCCCGCCCCGCCGAGACCGGGTTGGAGACTGCCATCGAGGCCAGGGCGAGGTTGCACGAGGTCTGCACGATGCCGGGGGAGTCGGCGCTCCAGGCGAGCACGCCGTGGGGGAGGCGCTGCAGCATGGCCAGCACCGAGGAGGTCCCGGCTGCGTCAACCGATTCCCCGGGAACCGTCGCCGGGGTGATGGCGATCTCGAGCGCCGGCTCGGCGCCCAGCCAGGTGTCGATGAGGGATGCCCGTCCGCGGGCGAAGGCCCCCTCGGCGGCGGCCGCCGCGGCCGGCGGGACCACGACCGTCGCCTGTGCCGACCGCGGGATGGCATTGGATGCCGACCCGCCGGCGATGGTGGCAAGGGTGAGCCCGTCGATCTCGTGGCGTACGGCGCCCAGGAGCGCCGCCAGCACCTTGATGGCGTTGGCCTGGCCTTCGTGGATCTGCACGCCGCTGTGGCCGCCCCGCAGGCAGGAGACGGCCACCTCCCAGGCCGCCGACCCGGCAGCCGGCGGGGCGAGGGCCAGCGGGACCGAGACCTCCAGGCTCCGGGCGCCGGCCGAGCCGATGATGATCTCGTCCGGGCTCTCGGTGTCCAGGTTCAGCAGGGTCCGGGCCTGCACCATGCCGGGGTCCAGGGCCAGCGCCCCCTTGAGGCCGATCTCCTCCTCCACCGTGAAGAGCAGTTCCAGGGGGCCGTGGCGCAGCCCGGTGGTCGTCAGGACCGCCAGCGCCATCGAGGCCCCGATCCCGTTGTCGGCGCCCAGGGTGGTCCCGGTGGCGTAGATGTCGTCGCCCTCCCGGCGGGGCCGGACCGGGTCGGACGCCCAGTCCTGGACGACGCCGGGGAGCTGGTCGCACACCATGTCGAGATGCCCCTGGAGCGCCACCGGCGGCCCGCCGGGGCCATCGACCGTGGCAGGCACCCGGACCACCACGTTGCCGTAGCCGTCCTGCTGCCACCCGGCGCCGGCAGCGGCCGCCACCGACAGGACGTAGGAGCGGGCCTGCTCCTCGTGGCACGAGGGCCGGGGGATGGCGTTGAGGGCGGCGAAGTGCCGCCACACCTCGGGAGGGTCGAGGCCGCGGTAGGCCTCGGGGAGGGGGACGTCGGGTTCGGGCACGCCCGCGAGTCTAGTGGGGCGGGACCCCGCCCCCGGCTGCGCCCCGGATCATCCCGGCCCCGACGGTGTTGTGGGTCGCCTCGTCGATCAGGATGAAGCTGCCGGTCTCCCGGTTGTCCCGGTACTCGTCGAAGAAGAGGGGGGCGTGGGTCCGGAGCCGGACGCGCCCGATGTCGTTCAGCCGCAGCGATTCGGCGGCTGCATCGCCGTGCAGGGTGTTGATGTCCAGGCGGTACTGCACGTCCTGGACCACGGCCCGCACGGTCCTCGTGGTGTGCTTCAGCTGGTACCGGGCGCCTGGCCGCAGCTCGGAGCGATCGGTCATCCAGCACACCATCGCATCGATGTCCTGGCTGATCGTCGGCATGTTGTGGGGCCGGCAGAGCATGTCGCCCCGGGAGATGTCGATGTGGTCCTGCAGGGTGATGGTGACGGCCATGGGCGGGACAGCCTCGTCCACCGGACCGTCGAAGGTGTCGATGCCGGCGATGGTGGTGGTCACCCCGGACGGGAGGACCAGCACTTCGTCGCCCGGCCGGAGCAGCCCGCTGGCGACCGCCCCGGCGTAGCCCCGGTAGTCGTGCAGGTCGAGGTCGCGCTGGTTCTGGGGCCGGATCACGTACTGGACCGGGAAGCGGGCGTCGATCAGGTTCCGGTCCGACGCGATGTGGACCTCCTCCAGGTGGTGCAGCAGCGACGTCCCCTGGTACCACGCCAGGTGGGGGGACCGGTGCACCACGTTGTCGCCCAGCAGGGCCGAGATCGGGATGAAGGTCAGGTCGTGGATGTCGAGCTTCATCGAGAAGGCGGTGAAGTCGTCCCTGATGTCCCGGAACACCTGTTCGGACCACCCCACAAGGTCCATCTTGTTGATGCACACCACCATGTGCGGGATGCCGAGGAGGCTGGAGAGGAAGGCATGGCGCCGGGACTGCTCGAGCACGCCCTTGCGGGCGTCGATGAGGACCACGGCGAGGTCGGCGGTCGAGGCGCCGGTGATCATGTTCCGGGTGTACTGGGCGTGCCCGGGCGTGTCGGCGATGATGAACTTGCGCCGGGGGGTGGCGAAGTACCGGTAGGCGACGTCGATGGTGATGCCCTGCTCGCGCTCGGCGCGGAGGCCGTCGGTCAGCAGCGCGAGGTCGACGTAGTCGCCCTTGCTGGCCCGCTCGACCGCCTCGTACTGGTCCTCGAAGATCGCCTTGCTGTCGTAGAGCAGCCGGCCGATCAGCGTGCTCTTGCCGTCGTCGACCGAGCCGGCGGTCGCGATCCGCAGGATGTCCTTGCGGGCGACGGCGATGTCGTGGGCCTGCTCGGCCGCTGCGGAGTGGACGTCTACGGGGGTACCCATCAGAAGTAGCCCTCGTCGCTCACGACCCGTTCCACTCCTGGTCGAGCGCCGTGGCGTCCGTGGGACGTCCGGGCGGGGAGTGCCGGCCCTCGGCGTCGGTGATGACCGAG
>DASTWV010000013.1 GCA_035765775.1 Actinomycetota bacterium
GGAGGCCAAAGCCCGCGCCCAGGTGGGGGCTCCAGTGAAGGAGGAGGTGATCGCTCCCGCCAAGCCCTGACCCCCGTAGATGCTCAGGAGGTGGGGACTTTTAGTTGGCCACCAGTGGGGCGCGCGACTTGGCCATTGACATCCTTGAACAGCGTGGTGGCCTGGTTCGCGAGAGTCGTGTCGTTCGGATTGGCCTGCGCCGCCGTGCTGACCTGGTCGCAGGTCTTGCCCCCGGCGACCTCCTTCACGTGGGCGCCGATAACGTGGTCGGCGTACGCACGGGCCTGGGCACCGAGGGCCATCTTCTGGGGTCGCTCTTGACTAGCGCGCTGGACCGGCCCGAAATGCCTCCGGTTCAGGCTTCCCTCTTTCCAGCGCTACGCAAGGATGGCTTCAAGAGCCCTTTGCGAAGGCCTGCCTCCATCGCCTTGACCCGGGCCTCTTTGGGATGACGCCTCGCCACCAGCAGCTACAGCTCCACGTTCTCCACCGCGGTCAGGACCGGCATGAGGTTGTAGAGAATTGAAAGACAAAGCCCATCCGTTCCGCCCGGTAGCGGGTGCGCTCCCGATCGGACATCTGGTCGAGGGGCACCCCCTCGATGCGCACCACCCCTCCGTCGATGGAGTCCAGGCCGGACAGGCAGTTCAGGAGGGTCGTCTTCCCGCACCCGCTCGGCCCCATGACCGCCACCATCTCGCCGCTCGCCAGGCGGAGATCCATGCCATTGAGGGCCGGGACCTGGACCCGCCCGGTGTCGTAGATCTTGGTGACGCCCACGGCCTCGACGATCGGGGTCGTGACACCCACAGCTTCGACGATGGGCGTCGCCCCCGTTGCCGTGGGGGGCGCTTCGTCGTGGCCATGCCGCGCATAGCTATGCCGCGCGAACATGGCCCTTCCCCACGAGTTGGTGCTGCATCTCCTCGCCCCACATCCGAGCGTGGGCAAGTTCCCCGTCGACCAGCGGGCCCTTGGCATCGGTGACGTAGAAGCTCTCCGCGGCAGCGGCGAGATGGAAGCCCTTCCGCCGAAGGTGCCTCGCCGCCCCTCCTGCCGCCGAGCCAACGAGCCACCCTGGCCTGGGGAAGCGGGTGTCGAAGGTCGCCGCCCAGCCAGTCCGCACCGGGTCCAATGAGTCGATCCATTCCCGGATGCCGACCCGTCCCTTGCGAGTCGAGGACCGGCTCATGCCGTGGGCGTGGGTGGGACCGCCGATCACCAGAAGATCCGTCTCCGGATCCTTCGGGGCCTGCTCGACGTCCACCACGTCCACCTGCATGCCCGTCGCCAGCCCGGCGGCGATCGCGTCTGCGACGGCCCTGGTGTTGCCATAGATGGATTCCACAACGATCAATGCACGCATGGCGCACCTCCTTGCCTCGACGCTATGCCAGGTTCAGCGTGGGCCGACAGAGCCGTTTGGGCTGGTCGCCGGGGGCCCTTCGGAGTGGCCCGGGCTCCCCTGGTTCCTCGATCTAGGCCGGTGAAGCGAGGTCAGCCCAGCGGTTGCAGGATAGGCCCAGTGGCGTATGTGCGGAGGTGGGCGGACTTTCTCCCTAACATGTAGCTTTTTCCGCCCACCGCCGAGCTGGCCCTGAGCAGTTCCTAGCCGCGAGGACCTTGCGCAGCATGCGGTACTGCTCTACGTCGATCTCACCCCGGGCGTGTCGCGGGTCCAGGATGCTGCCGGCATCCTCGGACGCCCGCCCGTCGGGGCATCGGGTGGCGGCGGTGAGCAGCGCATTACGCCGCCCAGATGACCAGAACCCAGACGCGATCATCCCGGCTCACATCAGGCCAACCTGCCAGAACGCCACGTGGCTGATGTACCAGAGCATCATCTACCTCCCCACCTGGGGACGGGCGTGCGGAACTCCTGCCGGCCCCGTTCTGCGCATGTCCGCCCTTGCGCCGCCAGCGACGGCTTCAAACGGGCGCCAATCAGGCGTCGTATGCTCGCCCTGGCGTGACAGCGCGAACCGATCGGCTGCGATGACCGAGCTGAGCCGGCAGGACCCGGCCCTCCCCGCCCGCTACCCCGCTCACCGCATCGCTGACATGGTGCTGCGGGACGGCTCGACCGTGCGGATCCGGCCGGTGCTGCCCTCGGATGCCGACCAGGTGTTGGCGCTGTTCGGCCGGCTCTCGACCGAGTCTCTGGCCCGCCGGTTCCACGGGGTCCACCGCCTGAGGCCGTCCGAGGCGCGCTACTTCTGCACCGTCGACTACGTGGCCTCCTTCGGCTTGGTGGCCGAGCATGGCGGGGGGCCGTCGCTGCGAGTCGTCGCCCTTGCCAACTACTTCGCCACCCGTCCGGGGGTCGCCGAGTGCGCCTTCTGTGTGGACGAGAACCTGCAGGGCCGAGGCCTGGGCAGCATTCTGGTCGAGCACCTGGCGGAGGCGGCCGCCGAGGCGGGGATCACAACCTTCGAGGCCGATGTCGTCGGCTCCAACACCGCCATGCTGGGGGTCTTCGGCGCCACCGGCCTGCCGCTGGAGCGCGAGGTGTCTGCTGGTGAGGTGCATCTCGAGTTCCCGACCTCGCTCACCCCCGCTGCGCTGGAGGCCTTCGATCGCCGGGAGGCCACTGCTGCGGCCGCCGGCGTGGCCGCCCTCCTGCGGCCCCGGACGGTGGCGGTCGTGGGGGCGTCCCGGCGCCAGGGATCGGTCGGGGCGGCGATCTTCCGCAATCTCGTGAGCAGCGGGTTCCAGGGCACCGTGTTCCCGGTCAACCCCAAGGAAGAGTCCGTGCTCGGGGTGGCCTGCTTCCCGTCCGCCCGCACACTCCCCACTGCCGTCGACCTGGCGGTCATCGTCGTGCCCGCGCCCGCGGTGCTTGAGGTCGCCCGGGACTGCGGCGAGGGGGGGGTGCGAGCGCTCCTGGTCATCTCTGCGGGTTTCGCCGAGGTCGGTGCCGAAGGCCGGGCGCGCCAGGCAGCGCTGGTTGAGCTGGCCCGAGCCTACGGGATGCGGATCATGGGGCCGAACTGCCTTGGGGTGATCAACCTGGACCCGGACGTCCGGCTCAACGCCAGCTTCGCTCCGGAGCTGCCGGCCGCGGGGACCGTGGCGTTCACCTCACAGTCCGGCGCCCTGGGCATCGCCCTCCTCGACGAGATGAACTCCCTCGGGCTCGGCGTTTCGAGCTTCGCCTCCTTGGGCAACAAGGCCGACCTCACGGGAAGCGATCTGTTGGAGTACTGGGAGCAGGATCCCCGGACTGGTGTGGTTCTCATGTATCTGGAGTCCCTGGCCAACCCTCGCCGCTTCGCCCGGGTCGCCCGGCGGGTGGGGCGGGCGAAGCCGGTGGTGGCCATCAAGAGTGGCCGCTCCAAGGCAGGGGCGCGGGCCGCCGCCTCCCACACCGGCAGCCTGGCGCAGGGCGAGGCAGCCGTCGGCGCCCTGTTCCGGCAGGCCGGCATCATCCGTACCGAAACCCTCGAGGAGCTGTTCGAGGTGGCCGGCGTGCTGGCCCGTCAGCCGCTCCCGCCGGGCAACCGCGTCGGCATCCTCACCAACGGCGGAGGTCTCGGCGTCCTGTGCGCCGACGCCTGCGAGACCGCCGGGCTGGCGGTGCCGGCGATGGGGGAGGCCGCCGCCGCCGCCCTGCGCGAGTTCCTCCCGCCTCAGGCCGCGGTCGGCAACCCGGTCGACATGCTGGCCTCGGCCACGGGCGACCACTACCGGCGGTCACTCGAGATCCTGCTTGCCGACGACGGCTTGGACGCCGTCGTGGTCGCCTTCATCCCACCCGTCGTCACCGAAGCGGCTGAGGCGGCCGCCGGGCTGCTCGCCGCTGCCGGCGGAGCGACGAAGACGGTCGTAGCCTGCTTTGCCGGTGTGGAGGGTGCGCAGCGAGCACTCGACGGCGCCGAGGTGCGGATCCCGGCGTACCGCTTCCCGGAGTCGGCGGCCCGATCGCTGGCCCGTGCCGCCGACTACGCCGCCTGGCGCCGGGCTCCGGCGGGGACCGCATGGCACTTCGGCGACATCGACCACCTTCGCGCGGCGGCGCTGGCGGCCCAGCTCCTCGCCGATCCGGGTCCCGGCTGGCTCAGCCCGCTGGTGACTGCCGAGCTCCTCGGGTGCTACGGCATCGATGTCGCCCGCGGGGTGGCGGCTGCCACCCCGCAGGAGGTGGCGACCGCAGCCGAGGCCATAGGTGGGCCGGTCGCCGTCAAGATCACCTCACGGAGCCTGTTGCACAAGAGCGATGTCGGGGGGGTGGCGCTCGGGCTCGCCACACCGGGGGAGGCCGTCGCTGCGGCTGAGCGCATGCAGGAGGCGCTTGCCAGCTCGGGACTGGGAGCGGGCATAGACGGCTTCCTGGTGCAGGAGATGGTGGCCGGCCCGGGCATGGAGCTGTTCGTCGGGGTGGTGACGGACCCGTTGTTCGGGCCCCTGCTTGCCTGCGGCGCCGGGGGAACCCTGGTGGAGCTGTTGCGCGACGTCTCGGTGCGGATCACCCCGGTGACGCGGGAGGAGACGCGGGAGATGGTACGGGCGCTCAAGACGTTTCCTGTTCTCGAGGGCTACCGCGGCTCGCCCGCCCTCGATTCCGGGGCCCTTGAACAGCTGGTCGGCCGGGTGGGCCTGCTCGTCGAGGACCTGCCGGTGGCCGAGGTGGATCTGAACCCCGCCTTCGTGCGTCCCGCGGGCCAGGGATGCCTCGTGCTCGACGCCCGGATCCGCCTTGCCCCCCCGCCTCCCCGGCGCCCCATGGGGTCCCGGCTGAACCCGGCGGCGCCGGCCCGCCCGCAGGCCGGCTGATCAGCCGGCCGGCCCCAGACGTGCCCGGCCGACCAGCGTTGCCGGGGCGTGATTGACCAGGGCTTCACTCACCGAACCCATGAGCGCCCGCCGGATTGGCCCCAGCCCGCGGGAACCCACGACCGCCAGGTCGAACTGGCCGTCTCGCACCGCATTCAGCAGGCTGGACTTCACCGGTCCGAATACCATCTCGGTCTCGGCGGCAAAGCCGGCCTGGCTCAGCGCCCGCTCGGTCTGAAGAAGTTCCTCGAGGGCGTCTGGTGTCAACGGCGGGCCGACATAGGGAGCGGTTAGCCCGGAATCGACCGCGGTCGACCACTTGGGTGGCATCGCCGAGGCGGTCACGACCTTGATCGAGCAGCGGTGGGGGTCCAGGAATCCTTCCAGCCCGGAGGCGGCGACGCGAGCCTCCGCCGAGCCATCGGTGGCCAGCAGCACCCGGCAGCGCTCGAGCGAGGCGGGTGCGCGATGAGCCAGCAGAACCGAAGTGGGCGCTTCCTGGAGGAGGAAGGAGCCGGTGCTGCCGAGCAGCCGCGTCCCAAGCCACCGGTGCCTTCCGTAGCCCATCACGACTAGGTCGGTGGTTCCCCGATCGAGTTCGTGAAGCACCTGGGCGCCCGGGTGCCCCGTGCCGACGAGGGAACTGGAGCGAAACCCATTCTGAGCGAGGTGCTCGGCCACCGTTCGCGAGGTCCGTTCGGCCCGTTCCAAGTCCTCGGCCACCGCGTCCTTCAGGTAGTCCGGCGGCCACCCCGGCGCGGTATCGGCCAGGGTGGCGACGGAGAAGGCGGTGATGGTGACGGTGTCGCGGCGGGCGCCGGCGATCAGGAGCGACGCGGCGGCCTCCGCCTCCTCCGAGCCGTCCGTCGCCAGCACCACATGCATAGCTCTTCCCTCCCCCCCGATCGGTTGCTAGGGGCCGGTTAGGCCGGATGTTCGCCGGGCTCGAGCGGAACCACTCTCACCGGGCAGGTGGCGTGGTGGAGCACCGCTTGGCTGACCGAGCCGAGCATCATCCCGGAGAAGCCGCCCAGCCCGCGGCTCCCCACGACCAGCACGTCAGCACCCTCCGAGGCCTGGATCAGAGCGGGGACCGCATGATCTTTGATCAACAGCTCCTCGACTTCGATCCCGGTACCGTCCACGGCACCGTGGACGCATTTCACCACCTTGGCCGCGGCCTCCTCCAGGAACGACCAGTCGACAGCGGGGCCGACCGCGTCGGCCAGGCTGAGCGATGCCGGGACGTGCCAGGCGTGACCAGTACCAGCCGGTCATGGCGGAGACGGGCCTCTTCGGCCGCCCAGCGCACGGCCGTCAATGAGCCCCCTCGAGCCGTCGACGCCGACAACGATCACACCCATCGCCTTCCTCTTCTCGCTCCGCCATCGGATGGCCGCCGGTGCGAATGGACCGCCCGCGGCCGGCGCCTGCGACGTCCCCACGCCGCTGGCACCATCCTCGGATGTCGGCGCCGGTGTCACCACTTCCGTTCGGCCCCCGTTGCCGGATCTACTCGGCTCACGCGGCGCGACGGGTGACGGTCCTGGATCGCCGGCCCTCTTTGCCTACACAGGAGGGGCCACCTGGCTCTAGCCCCACCGTTGGCGTCGAGCCATCGTGGGGGACGAGCAAGCGGGTTGGGTGACCGGAGAAACCATCGTGAAAATCGCTCAAGGGCCGTTAACCGACGTCTGGCGGCGCGGCATGGGTGGATGCCTTGCTGCGGGCCACGTAGGACGCCGCCTCGGACCGCCGCTGGACCTCCAGCTTGCTCAGGATGCTGGACACGTAGTTCTTCACGGTCTTGTCGGACAGGTGGATTTTCTCGGCGATCTCCCGGTTGGTACGGCCCTCGGCCACGAGGTCCAGGATCCTTTCCTCCTGCGGCGACAGCCGCGCCAGCTTGGGATCCTTGTCGTCGTATTTGGCCTTGCGCAGCCGCTCCAGCACCCGGGCGGTGATCGACGGGTCCAGCAGGGACTGCCCGCCCGCCACCCGGCGGATGGCGTCGATGAGGTCATGGCCCCGGATTTGCTTGAGCACGAACCCGGAGGCGCCGGCCATGATCGAGGTGAAGAGCGCCTCGTCGTCGGAGTACGAGGTGAGCATGATGACCGAGGCGCCGGGGAGGATATCCCGCAACGCCCGGCAGGCTTTGATCCCCCCGCCGTCGGGCATGCGCACGTCCATCACCACGACGTCGGGGCGGTAGATCGGTGCCACGCGGACGGCCTCCGGGCCGCTGGAGGCCTCTCCGACGACTTCCAGGTCTTCCTCGACCTCGACCAAGGAAGCCAGCCCTTTGCGGACCACCTCGTGGTCGTCAACGAACATTACGCGGATTGCCGTCAGCGCTCACTTTCTCGTGTCCCGTACACCTTGGAAATCACCCCGGATCCTGGCTGCGTTGGGGAGGAGGAATCATGATCATGGAACAGGATCTCACGAGCTCACCAAGCCCGGCAGCTTCCCTTTCGGTCATGTTGGCGACTGATGGTTCTGACCATGCCCTCCGGGCCGCCCGTTTCCTCGCCCGCGTGCTCGATCCCAGCGTGGGAACAATCCGGCTGCACACCGTGCTGTCGGTGTCGATGGAGCCGACCAGCTACATGGGCGACCTGGCGGACGCCTTGGAGCGGCGTGCGGCGATCGCGGCTGCTGTCGAGGAGGCCACGGCGGCGTCCCGCCAGATCCTGGAGAACGCGGGCTTCGCCACCACGACGTCCCGGTCGTTCGGCCATCCTCCCGACGAGGTGCTGACCGAGGCCACGGAGTTCGGCATCGATCTGCTGGTGGTGGGCCGTCGCGGGCTCCGCCTGCCCACCGCCCTGATGCTGGGAAGCGTATCCGGCTACCTCCTGCACCACGCCACGATGCCGGTCCTGATCGTACCCTGAGCCTTGATCGTTCCCCGGGCCCGCGGTCCATGGGCCTGGCGTCACGGGACGGGCACCGCAAGCATGCGACGCATTCCACCGCCTTCCCGTGGCTGGACGAGCCAGGTGGCGCCGAGACCGGCCGCCCGGCTCTCAATGTTGGTGAGCCCGTGCCCTCGGGTGGCGGTGGCCGGATCGTAGGGCTCACCGTTGTCCTCCACCGTGAGTTGCACGCTGTCCGGGAGCGGGCTCACAGCGACGTGGACCTGCGTCGCCTTCGAATGCCGGGCGATGTTCGACAGGGCCTCGCGCAGGATCTGGATCATGCTGGCCTCCTGATCGGTGCTCAAGCGGGCGAGGGCTTCTCGGTCGAGGTCTGGAACGACCTGCGCCAAGGTGTTGACCTCAAATTCTTTGATCAGCTGATGGATGGCGCCCTCACCGCCCTGCTCGATGATGGCGTGGGGGCGGAGTTGGAAGATGTAGTTGCGCACGTCGCGCACCACGTCGTCCAGGCGGGTGATGGCCTCGTCGAGGCGGGCCCGCACCCGTGGGGTATCCCTATCCAGCAATCCCATGGACCCCTGCAACGACAGGCCAACTGAGTAGATGGCCTGGATGACGCCGTCGTGGAGCTCACGGGAGATGCGTTCTCGTTCCTCGAGCACGGCCATCTCCCGCAGCATCCCGCTGAGCCGTTCGTTCTCGAGGGCCATGGCCACCTGGTTGCCCAGCATCTGGAGCACAAGCAGGTCGTCATCGGTGAACGGCCGCCCGCCCGCCTGCCCGTAGACGGCCAGCGCGCCCAACGGGCGATCGCGGATCTGCAGCGGCGCAAACGCACCATTTTCAGGGTTGCCCAGTAAGCGCCGCACCTGGCCGTTGATCTCGGGGTCGGAACTCAGGTCGTTCACCCGTTCGGGACGGCCACGGTCCATGATGGCCCCCGACTTCGATGTCCCGGGATGGAGGTGCGCCCCGATGAGCTTTTCCGGCTCCGGTCCGCCCACGGCCTGGCGGATGACCAGGTCGTTGCTGTCGGGGTCGCGCAGCATCACCGTCGCCCGGGTGCCGTTGGTGAGCGAGCGCGCCTCCTCGGCCAGCGCACGCAGGATCTGGTCGGTGGTCGTGGGGGCGACCAGCAGCCGCCCCACCCGGTTCACCGAGGCAAGCTGAGCGAGGCGCTGGGTCAGCTCCAGGCCACGCACCCGTAGCTGCTCGAACAGCTCCGAGCGCTCGATCGCGGAGCCGGCCTGGGCGGCCAGGACGGTTGCCAACCGTTCGTCCTCGTCGGAGAAGTCCTGGCCGCCTTCTTTGTCGGTCAGATAGAGCCGGCCGTAGATCCGGTCCCGCACGACGATCGGCACCCCGAGGAAGGAGTGCATCGTCGGATGATGGGCTGGGAAGCCGGCCGATCGCGGGTGCTCCGACACTTCCCTGAGCCGGAGGGGAGCGCGTTCGGTCAGCAACGCCCCGAGGACACCCTCTCCGGTGGGCAGGTGCCCGATCGCTTCCACGGTGTCCGGATCCATCCCGGAGTGGAGGAACTTCACCAGAGCGCCCTGGCGGACCACCCCGATGGCCCCGTACGAGGCACCGACCACCTTGCGGGCGAGCGTGGCGATGCGCGCCAGCAGCAGGTCGAGTTCGTGCTCACCGGCGAGGGCCATCGCCGATTCGACCAACGCGTCCAGCCGCCGGGGTCCCTGGCTGTCGGCCATGACGCGCCCGAGTTTACGACGCCGTTCGGGAATTGGCAGGCGGCCGTGTTCGGCCTGACCGGGGCCGGTCCTCGCGGACCGGCCAAGACAAGCCGTTCGGCACCTGACCCCACCGCGCCGGGCGGCGTAGCGTCACGGTTGGCAAATAGCGACAACCAAACGAGGAGAGTAGTGCACCATGCAGCGCCAAATTTTCGACCGCGTTGTTTCATGGATCGGTGGCACCGGCGCCAGGTCGGACCGGAGTTGCGGAACTTCAGCCCCGAACCCGTGCCCACCGCCGCATAGGGTCGGTATCCATCGAAGGACATTGGTCCCTCCGGCGGTGGGCCGGGTGGCCCTCCCCTCCCGGGGAGGCCGAGTCCTAGAAATAGTGATGCCACTCGACGAAGGAGATGTGATGTGATGCGGCCCCGAGCTGTTGACATCATGACGCCCGACCCGGTGACGGTGACCGGAGACACCTCCTCGGGAGGGGTCGCCCGTATCCTGGGGGAACATCACTTCAAAGGGATCCCGGTCGTCGACGAGGCCGGACGCGTGATCGGCGTGGTTTCGGAGACTGATCTACTGGTCAAGACCTTGCGCGAGGACGACCTCCGTTCCCGGCTGGATGTGGTCACCAACCGCTCCCGCGAGGAGCGCCGCCGCCACCCTGGCGGAACCGCCGCCGACATCGTGACCCGTGAGCCAATTACGGTTCCCGAGCAGATGCCAGTCACCGAGCTGGCCCGGCTCATGCTGCGCCAGGAGATCCACCGGCTTTCCCTGGTCCGTGACGGCAGGTGCGTGGGCATCGTTACCCGCAACGACGTCCTGAAGGTGTTCAGCCGCGCCGATGGCGAGACTGCCCTGGACCTGCGCGACGACGTGGTCGAAGACTTGTGGATTGACCCGCACCGCCTCCGCATCCGTCTTGCGGACGGCGTCGTCACCCTTCAAGGCGAGGTCCAGGGCGAGATCGAGCAGGGCCTGATCACGGAAGCCGCCAGGACGCCGGCGTGACCGATGTCGACGCCACGCAGCTCAGCCATGCCTAGGACCGGTACGGCCGGCGGGTACGTCGATAGCGGGCGGTGGTTGGCGGGCGCTGGCGAGGTGAACGGTGGCCGTTGACGTCCAACCGGCAGCGGTGACCGGCGGGCCGGCGGGCCTCCTGCCAGAAACCCTCGTCCGGCTTCCGGTGGACGAGGTCTACCGCGCTCTGGCCTCAACGCCGGCGGGCTTGTCGAGCTCCGAAGCCGAGGCTCGGCGTTCCTGGGCCGGGCTGAACCGGATCGTCGAGCTCCCCGGGCCACCGTGGTCGCGACGGCTGGCGGAACAGTTCGTCCACCTGTTTGCGCTCCTGCTGTGGGCTGGCGCCCTGCTGGCGCTGATTGCCGGGGAGGTGACCGTCGCCGCCGCCATCGTGGCGGTGATCGTGCTGAACGGAGTCTTCGGGTTCGTGCAGGAGCACGCCGCCGAGCGCGCGGTGGCCGCGCTGAAACGACTGCTGCCCGGCGATGCGGCGGCGCTTCGTGACGGCGCGGTGGTGCGGATTGGCGTGGACCAACTGGTCCCGGGGGACGTGGTGGTGCTGGAAGAGGGGGACCGGGTACCGGCCGATCTGCGGTTGGTGATGGCCACCGACCTCCGGTGCGACGAGTCGAGCCTGACGGGCGAGGCGTCGCCCACCCACAAGGTGGCCCAACCAGCTGCGGAGCGGCCCGGGACCGTCATCATGGCGCCCAACCTGGCCTTCGCCGGGACGACGGTGACCTCCGGGGAGGGGACGGCGGTCGTGTTCGCCACCGGGATGGGTACGCAGTTCGGGCGCATCGCCGCCCTCACCCAGGCCGTGGAGGATTCGCCGAGCCCCCTGCAGATTGAGGTCGGCAAAGTCGCCAAACGAGTCGCCCTGCTGTCGCTGGCGATGGGGGCCGGGTTCTTCTTCATCGGGCACGCGGCGGGCGATCTCAGCCTGCGCGGCGGCGCCATCTTTGCGATTGGGATCGTGCTGGGCAACGTCCCTGAGGGGCTGCTTCCCACGATGACGCTCGCGCTGGCGATGGGAGTCAAGCGAATGGCGTCCAGGAACGCCATCGTCAAGCGGCTGTCCTCGGTCGAGACGCTGGGATCGTGCACCGTCATCTGCACGGACAAGACCGGGACGGTGACCGAGAACCAGATGACGGTCCGCGAGCTGTGGGCTGGTGGCCGCTCGGCGACTGTCACCGGGTCGGGCTACGAACCGGTCGGCCGGCTCGACGTCGGCGGGAAGCCGGCCGGCACCCGGGAGCTGGCCCCATTCCTCCCGGCGCTCCGTGTGGGCCAGCTGTGCAACTCAGCCGCGCTTGTTGCCCCCACCGAGCGGGAACCATGGCGCCTGCGCGGCGACCCCACCGAAGGGGCGCTGCTAGTGGCGGCGGCCAAAGCAGGTCTGGATCGCCAGGCCGAGGAGGCCCTCCGCCCGCTCGTCCGAAAGCTGGCCTTCGATCCCCGCCGGAAGCGGATGTCGACGATCCACCGCAGCTCGCAGGGCGACGAACAGGTGGTGGTCTACGTGAAGGGCGCCCCACGGGAGCTGCTGGCCCACTGCTCGGCGCTGCTGCGCGACGGGGTTGAGGTCGCCCTCACGCCCGAGCTCCGCCAGCAGGTAGCGGAGGAGAACGACCGGTTGGCCGCACAGGGGCTGCGCGTCCTGGCGATGGCCTACCGGCACTTCAGCGCCGCCGAGGAGAGCACGCTGGGAACCGCAGAACCGGGCCAGATCGAGCGGCACCTGGTCCTTGCCGGGCTGATCGGGATGCAGGATCCCCCCCGCCCGGAGGTGGCGGATGCCGTCGCCAAGTGCCATCAGGCGGGGATCAGGATCGTGATGATCACTGGCGACTATGGGCTGACCGCGGCCTCGGTGGCCCGCCAAGTGGGCATCGTCGGAGGCGGACCGCTCACCGTGGTGGACGGGGGCGACCTCGACGCCACCTCGGACGACGAACTGCGCCAGCTGCTTGCCGGCGGCCAGGTGTTGTTTGCCCGTGCCACTCCCGAGCACAAGCTCCGGGTGGTGTCCCTGCTGCGGGCGATGGGCGAGGTGGTCGCCGTTACCGGCGACGGCGTCAACGATGCCCCGGCGCTCAAACGGGCCGACATCGGGGTTGCCATGGGGCGGGCGGGGACCGATGTGGCCAGGGAGGCAGCGGACATGATCCTGGTTGACGACAACTTCGCCACCATCGTCGGCGCCGTCGAAGAAGGCCGGGCCATCTTCGACAACATGCGCAAGTTCATCGTGTACATCTTTGCCCACCTCTCGCCGGAGGCGCTGCCGTTCATCCTCTACGCCCTCTTCCGGGTGCCGCTGCCGCTGACCGTGATGCAGATCCTGGCGATCGACCTGGGCACGGAGACACTGCCGGCGCTCGCGCTTGGGATCGAGAGGCCGGAGCCCGACGTGATGGCCCGGCCTCCCCGCCCAAGGAGTGAACGGCTGCTGAGCGGGGGCTCCCTCCTGCGCGGCTACGCCTTCCTCGGCGGCCTCAGCACCGCGGTGGTGACGTCCGCCTTCTTCCTGTTCCTGCACGCCGCAGGCTGGCGCTGGGGAGCCCCGGCTCCGGCGCCCCGGACGGGCGCCGAGGCCGCCACCATCGTGTTCCTGGGCATCGTCGTCATGCAAGTGGGCAACGCGTTCGCCTGCCGGACCGAGCGGGCCTCGGTGTTCCGGGTCGGGCTGGCCGGCAACCGGCTGCTGTTGTGGGGCATCGCGTTCGAGCTCGCCTTCGTGGTCGCCCTGATCTACCTACCCTGGCTGCACCCCGTCTTCCAGACGGCTTCCGTCCCGCTGCTGTGGTGGGTGTACTTCACGGCGTTCCTCCCGGCGATCTTCTTTGCCGAAGAGCTCAGAAAGCGGCTGGTCCGCGGTCGGGCTGGAGCCGCTCCAGCGCGATCCGGCCGGCCTGCACGACGGGGGTCATTGGGCCCTGGGGCGGCGCCGGGCGGGGCGCCATGATGGTCGGGGCGCATCACCGGCTTTGCCTGCGACACCGTCGTCACGGCTTGCGGCTCACTGCGCGAGAGGGAGGATGGCAATGAGCGAGTACCGCTTCCTCAAATTCTTCGATGAGTTCGGGATCGGCGACGTCCCCCAAGTCGGCGGGAAGAACGCCTCGCTGGGGGAGCTGTACCGCACGCTGTCCGCCCGCGGCCTGCTGGTCCCGAACGGCTATGCGATCACGGCCGACGCCTACCGCTACGCGCTCGACGCCGCCGGTGCCGCGGCCAAACTGCGGGCGACCCTGGACGGGTTGGACCCTACGGATGTCGACGATCTGGCGGAGCGGGGCAAGCTGGCCCGGGAGATCGTCTACGGCGCCGGATTGCCGGAGGATCTTGTCAGCGAGATCCTTGCTGCCTACGGGCAGCTGCAGGCCGAGTACGGCGACGGCGTGCGCCTCGCCGTGCGCAGCTCCGCCACGGCCGAGGACCTGCCGACGGCCAGCTTCGCCGGGGCGCAGGAATCGTTCCTCAACATCCGGGGCGCGGACAACCTGATTGAGGCCACCCGCCGCTGCTACGCCAGCCTGTTCACCGACCGGGCGATCCACTACCGCATCGACTCGGGCTACGAGCACGAAAAGGTCGCCCTGTCCGTCGGGGTCATGAAGATGGTGCGGTCCGATCTGGCAGCCTCCGGCGTGATGTTCACGCTGGACACCGAGTCCGGCTTCCCGGACGTTGTCTTCATCAGTGGCGCCTACGGCTTGGGGGAGAACGTCGTCCAGGGCGCAGTGGACGTCGACGAGTTCTACGTTCATAAGCCGACCTTCCGCAACGGGCACCGGGCAGTGCTGCGCCGGCGCCTGGGCAGCAAGGAGATGAAGCTGATCATGGTCGAGGGGGGAACCGGCCACAGCACCCGAAATGTCGCCACCCCGCAGGCGGACCAGGACCGGTTCTGCATCAGCGACGACGACGCCCTGGCGCTCGCCGGCTACGCGCTCGAGATCGAGGACCACTACCGGCGGCCGATGGACATCGAGTGGGCCAAGGACGGCGACGACGGCAGGCTCTACATCGTGCAGGCCCGGCCGGAGACCGTCGCCGCCCGGCGGGCGACGACCACCCTAGAGACTTTCGTGCTGGAGGAACCGGGCGCGGTGGTGATCGAAGGCCGGGCGGTGGGCGAGCGGATCGCCAGCGGCTCGGCCCGGTTCATCGCGGACTTGTCACACCTGCACGAGTTCCTGCCGGGGGAGGTCCTGGTGGCCGAGACCACCACCCCGGACTGGGAGCCGGTGATGAAGACCGCCGCCGCCATCGTCACCGACCGGGGAGGCCGCACCTGCCATGCCGCCATCGTTGCTCGCGAGTTGGGGGTCCCCGCGGTCGTGGGCACCAGTACCGCCACGACCACCGTCCGAGGGGGCTTACCGGTGACGGTGTCCTGCGCGGAGGGCGAGACCGGGCGGGTCTACGCGGGGAAGCTTCCGTACCGGGTGGAGTGCACCGACCTGAGCGACCTCCCCCGGCCAGCCACCAAGATCATGGTGAACCTGGGCAACCCGGACCTCGCCTTCAAGACCTCGTTCCTACCCAACGACGGGGTGGGGCTGGCCCGGATGGAGTTCATCATCAGCGAGTCGATCAAGGCTCACCCGCTGGCGTTGATCCACCCCGAACGGGTCACCGATGCGGAGGCCCGCCAGGAGATTGCCCGGCTGTGCCGGGGCTATCGCGACGGCGGGCAGTACTTCGTGGAGCGGCTGTCCGAAGGGGTCGGCACGATCGCCGCCGCCTTCTGGCCGCGGCCCGTGGTCGTGCGCATGTCGGATTTCAAGACGAACGAGTACGCCAGCCTGCTGGGCGGTGCCGCCTTCGAGCCGGCCGAGGACAACCCGATGCTGGGTTTCCGGGGCGCCTCCCGGTACGCCCACCCCGCCTACGAGGAGGGCTTCGCTCTGGAGTGCGGGGCGATGCTTCGGGTACGGCGGGACATGGGACTGACCAACGTCGTGCTCATGCTGCCGTTCGTGCGGCGGGTGGCCGAGGCGCAACTAGTGCTGGAGCGGATGGCGCAGCTGGGGCTTCGCCGGGGCGAGTACGGGTTGAAGATCTATGCCATGTGCGAGATCCCCAACAACGTGATCCTGTTGAAGGACTTCGCCCCGCTGTTCGACGGCTTCTCCATCGGGTCGAACGACCTAACCCAGCTCACCCTCGGCATCGACCGGGACAGCGAGCTTGTGGCCTTCGATTACGACGAGCGCGATCCCGGGGTCAAGGAGATGATCCGCCTGGCGGTCGAGGGCTGCCACCGCTACGGCATCCATTCCGGGCTGTGCGGCCAGGCACCGTCCGACTTCCCTGACATGGCCGAGTTCCTGGTCGAGATCGGTATCGACTCGATCAGCCTCAATCCCGATACGGTCGTGCGCACCACCGCCAGGCTGGTCGACCTGGAAGCCCGGACCGGTCGGAGCAATCCTTGACGCCGCCGGCGGTCGGTGGGTGCCGGAGCGGCAGTGCGAGAAGGCGCCATCAGGCTGGCCAACGTCGGCCTGGCCTACGCCAAGCGCTTCGAACGCAGTGGGGATCTCGGCGATGCATCGGCAGCCGGTGCCAGGTGGGAGGAGGCGCTGTCACTCTCCCTGCGGGAGACATCGATCGGATCGGCATGCTTTCCCAGGCGGACGCTGGGGCCGAGCCTCAGCCCCCAACACCCGAGGTGCCGTGGCCGCCTCGGGGGGAAGCGGCAGTTGGGCTTCCCCCGTCAGCCGGACACACAATCTAGGCTGCGGTGCGGGTCTTGAGTCGCTCCTCGAATTCGACTGGCGGTACGTAGCCCAGTGAACTATGAAGGCGTGTTTGATTGTACCAGAGTATCCACTCAAAGACAAACACTCTGGCCTCCGCTATTGTTTTGAAATGAGTCTCGTAAACGAGTTCTCTTTTGAGCGATGCCCACACCGATTCGGCCATGGCGTTGTCGTTGGAGTCGCCGACGGTGCCCATTGAGCGGGTGATGCCCAGCCTGGTGCACAGCTCGGCGTACTCGGCGCTGGTGTATTGGCAGCCGTGGTCGGAGTGGAAGTCGCGCTGGACCAGGTCCGGCGCTGGCGTGGCGGCAGGGTCCTTGCGGGTGGTGACCACCTTGCGTCGCCCGCAGATGCCCTGGATGCCCAGCATCCGCATCAGCCGGGCCACCTTCTTGTCGTCAGCAGCCCGGCCCTCCCGGCTGAGCTGGGCGGTGACCCGAGGAACCCCGTAGCGGCGGCGGGAGCCCGACCAGATGTCGTAGATCCGGTTGGCCAGGTAGGACTCCTCGATCGTGGCCGCATCCGGGCCGGCGCACGTGGCGCCGGCCCAGTCGTAGAACGCCGAGGTCGAGGTCTCGCACACCCGGCACAAGATCTTCACGGGGAAGCTGGTCTTCTGGGAGTCGATGAAGCGGTAGAGCCTCACTCGTTCGACTCCTTCACCCAGAAGACCACAGCTCGTTTTAAGATTTCGCGCTCCATCTCCAGCTCAGCGATGCGCTTCTTCAAGCGCCGGACTTCCTGCATCTCGGCATCCTCCGGGCCGGGGGGAAGTCCGGCTTTCTTGTTGTTTCGTCGATCGTCTCGGACCCACTTGCCAAGGGTGGCGTCATCGACCCCCAGTTCCCTGGCGATCTGGGCCATCGGCCTGCCCGACGTGTGCACCAACGCAATCGCGTCTCGTCGGAACTCGCCGTGTACGACTTGTTCACGGGCACATCCTCTCCCCAACCTCAAGGGCTGGTCCAGGTGGCTCCGGTGGACGGGGGGAGGATCAGGCGTAACCAGGCGGTAGTCTCCGAACGTGCCCAAAGTGAGCACCTTTATGGGATCGTCATCGCCATGTACCTTCATGAGCATGGCGTTCGCACTTCCACGCTCGTTACGCCGGAGAGCAGGCCTCGATCGCGATCGCGGGCCTCGGAGTGCTAGCGGGCACGCTCCCTGAGCGCGCCATGCGGCTGGTCCGAGAATGGGCGACTATGCATCAGAGCGAGTTGGAGGAGAACTGGCGTCGAGCACGGGCGGAACAGCTCCTGGAGCCCATTGCGTCACTTCCTTAGGATGGACACATGACTGAACTCATTGACGTCACAGACGTGCGGGTGGTGGGGACGCACAGGCTCCGCGTTACCTTTGCCGACGGCTTCGCTGGGGAGCTTGACTTCACCAATCGAGAATGGGGCGGTATATTCGCATCTTTAGCAGAGCCTGAGTATTTCGACAAGGTTCACTTGGACCCAGAGCTTGGGACGATCGTGTGGCCAAATGGGGCAGACATCGCGCCCGAGATGCTCTACGAGCTGGCTACCCAGCAACGGCTCAGCGCCTGACTGGAGGCCTGCTTCAAACCTATTGCAGTTCACGCGGTACGGCGGCGAGAGTGCTCGAAGACGATGCCAGTCGTCGACGGGTGGTACAGTTTCCTGTACCAGAAGGAGGTCGCGGTGGCAATTACGGCGAGCGAGGCGCGTCGAGCCCTATTCCCGTTGATCGAGAAAGTCAATGACGATCGGACGGCTATTGAGATCACATCCAAGCGCGGCAACGCGGTACTGATGTCAGCCGACGAGTACGCGGCCTGGCAGGAAACGGCCTACCTGTTCCGGTCGCCGGCCAACGCACGGCGCCTGCTTGATGCGGCGGAGGCGGCACGGTCCGGCGAGACCGCAGAGCACGCTCTCGACCGGGAGTGAGGCTGGTCTTCACTCCGCAGGGATGGGAAGACTACAAGTACTGGCAGAGCGTCGAACGATCCGTTGTTAAGCGGATCAACCGTCTTCTGGATGACTCATTACGCGATCCCACGAGCGGAATCGGCAAACCAGAGCCCCTCAAGTATGGAATCAGCGGGGCGTGGTCGCGCCGCATCAACGAGGAGCACCGGCCCGTCTATCAGACACTTGGCGCCGACCTAGTCGTTCTGCAGGCCCGCTACCACTACGAAGGGTAAGCAGGGCGGGCGCCGAGAGCTCGCCCATAGCGAGATTCGCGCTGCCTGGCACGGCCATCGGTCCCGCGGTCAGATCGCCGGGACCCCGTACATTGCCAGCACCAGCTCCCGGCGGTTGCGCACCCCGGCCTTGGTGAAGACAGCCTTCAGGTGATCCTGCACGGTATCGGCCCCGATGTGCAGCGCGGCGGCGATCTCGGGCCCGGAGCAGCCCTGGAGGGCGAGGCGGGTCACCTCGGCCTCCCTGGCGGTGAGGCCGAAGGCCTCGAGGTAGAGCGGGGCCAGCTGGTGGGGGGTGGCGGGCTCCATGACTACGGCGATCTGCGGCCCCGATCCCGCCTGGAGTAACGAGGCGTGCAGGACCAGCCATCCCTCTGCGGTGCGGACCCGGCACGAGGGCGGGCCCGGCGGTTCGGCGATGTCCTCGCTGTGGAGCAGGGAGATGCGCTCCGCCAACGCGACCATGGCGGTCGGCAGGCCCCGATAGCGGGTCTCATCGACGGCGAGCATCGCCTGCAGCCACCGCTCCGCAGCCATCGACGTCGCCGCCACTGACAGGTCCGACTCGAGGATGAGGACAGCGGCGCCGGGCGAGGACGTCCCGGTTGCCCGTGGGTGATCGCTCGCCCCGGCGATGGCAGCCCGGCGGAGGCCGTCGGTGACATAGGGGGCAAGGAAGCGCAGGGCGGCGGCCTCCTCGGCTCCGAATCCCGCCTGTGCGTCTTCTCGGTGCAGGCACAGGAACCCCCAGGTCGTCCCGCCGGAACGAAACGCCATCCGAAGCTCGTCGCCCAGGCCGAGGGGCTCCAGGATCTCCCGGTAGCGCGGACTCGTGGCGCGTTGGCCCGCCGTCGCCCGGTCCAGGGAGTCGATTGCTCGTGGCCCCCGGGCGAGATCGACGAAGTGGTTCACGTCGCCACCGCGCAGTTCGTTGTCGAGGAAGCGCTGCGAGGCGTCGGGCGGGATGTGCCGCGTGGTCGCCCCGGTGAACAGAAGGGTTGTGGGGTCGGTGGAAGCGAAAAACGCGGCATCGACCGGCAAGACCTTATTGAGTGCCGCCAGCACCCGCGAGCGGAGGTCAGCCGACGCCAGGCCGGTGGATGCGATGGAGATCACGTCCCGGCGGGCTTGGCGAAGCTGCTCCCTACGACGCATTGCTCCAGAAGTCTATGACCGCTCGCGGACGCCGGTCATCCCCGTAAGCGGGGATTGAGCCGGTCCGCGTTCGCCGGCAGGCTGACGACTGTCAGGGCGGAATGGGCCCGTGAGGAGCGGAAAGGGAGGAGCAAATGAACGTGACGACTGGTGCGATGCCAACTCGTGGCCTGGCTGAGGCGGGCAGGCTGCACCTACGACGGGGAACGGCGGCGGACGCTGACGCCTGCGGGCGGATCTTCTGGGAGGCCTTTGCCAGCGTCGCCAGCCGGCACGATTTTCCGGCTGAGCCCGTCACATCGCAGTTCGCCGCCATGATGGCCCCGCTGTGGCTTGGCCAGGCAGGCATTGACTGTGTCGTTGCTGAAGCCGAGGGCGCTCTGGTGGGTTGCGCCTTCTCGGACCGGCGGGATCCCGTGATCGGGATTGGGCCGGTGTGCGTCGCGCCCCAGGCTCAGGACGCCGGCATTGGCCGGGCGATGATGCAGTGGCTCCTGCACGGCTACATCCAGGAGGGGGCGGCGGCGGTGCGGCTCGTGCAGACGGCCTACCACTACCGCTCGTTGGCCCTGTACGCCAAGCTCGGTTTTGTGGTCCGCGAGCCATTGTCGGTCGTTTCGGGCTCACCGCTCGGAGTTGTGATCCCTGGCCGCTCCGTGCGCCCGGCCAGCGCCGACGACCTGCCGGTCTGTAACGCCATCTGCTCGTCGGTGCATGGCCACGACCGGGGTGCTGAGCTGGGTGAGGCTGCGGGCATGGGGATGGCGGTTGTCGTCGAGAAAGCCGGTGAGGTGACGGGCTATGCCACCGGGTTCGGCTACGGCTTCCATGCGGTCGGTCGGGAGAACGCCGACCTGATGGCCCTCATCGGGTCCGCCCCGTCGATTCTCGGCTTGGGGATCCTGGTGCCGAGCCGGAACGCCGAGCTCCTGCGCTGGTGCCTCGGCAACGGCTTGCACATCGTGCAGCAGAGCACCCTGATGACCATCGGCCACTACCAGGAGCCGGCCGGTGCCTGGCTCCCCTCGATCCGCTACTGACGATTCCTGCACTGGCGGTTCTCTACGGGAGAGGGGGTGGGGCTGATGTTGCAGCTGGGACACGAAGTGGCGCCAACCGTGGTCGGACCGGGTGAGGGGTTGGCCCTTCTGGCGGGCGGGAGCGGGACCGTCTTCAAGCTCTTCTCCGCCGAAGCTGGCGGGCGACTTTCGCTCGTCGAGCACCCCGTCGATCCGGGTGTGCTGATCCCGCCCCACGTGCACAGCCGGGAGGATCAGATCTCGCTCATCTTGGAGGGCACGGTGGACATGTTGGTGGGAGAGAAGACCTTCCGCTGCCCGGCCGGGTCCTACGTCACCAAGCCTCGAGGGCTGCCGCACGCCTTTTGGAATCCCACCGCACAGCCCGCCCGGCTCCTGGAGATCAGCCTGCCGGGCGGCGTGGAGCACTACATGCGGTCGATGTTCGAGCACCTGCTGGCAACCGCAGGATCGCCCGACCCGAAAGTCCTTCACGCGCTGGCGGATGCCTACGGGATCACGCTGGCGCCGGAGCTCGCGGTGCAGCTCTGCGGACGCCATGGCGTACGGCTTATGGGTACCCGGTCGCCGGGGGCGCTGTAAGCCGGCCCTGGTTGATCAGCCCGCACCCTGGGCGACGCCGGGATAGCCCAGGACCCCTCACTGCCCTATCCTGCCTGGGTACCCGACGGCCGATCCGGGCTTCGAGCGGATAGGCGACGACCCAAGGAGCAGACATGGCAGATGCGAACGACTGGAACACCAAGATCATCGAGGAGTTCCGCGCCAATGAGGGCCGCGTCGGCGGGCCCTTCGAAGGGGCTCCCGTTGTGCTGGTGCACCATCACGGCCGCAAGACCGGTCAGGAGCGGGTCAATCCGATGATGTACCTGCCCGACGAGACCAACGACGACGTCATCTACGTGTTCGCCAGCAAGGCGGGCGCACCCAGCCACCCCGACTGGTACCGCAACCTCACGGCTGCCGGTGAGGGCTCGGTCGAGCTTGGAACCGACACCTATCACGTCACCGTCCGTGACCTGGCCGGCGAGGAACGCGATCGCATCTACACCGAGCAGGCCCGGCGCTACCCGCAGTTCGCCGACTACGCCAAGAAGACGGAGGGCATCCGCACCATCCCGGTCCTCGAACTCACCCGCAGCTAGCGGAGGGACCAACCGCAGAGGCCGGCGGCCGGGCGGAGCCCGCTTGACGGGATCCGTAGCTATATGGCTAAATAGCTATATGGAAGAGGACGCTGCGGCTAGCGTGTTCCGGGCCCTCGCCGACCCTACCCGGCGCCAGATCCTGCAGGACCTCCGGGAGGGGGAGCTGGCCGCCGGCGAGATTGCGGCCCGGTTTCCCATCAAGGCGCCCTCGGTGTCCCGCCATCTCTCGGTGCTGAAGGCCGCCGGCCTGGTCCGGGAGCGCCGGGATGCCAACCGCATCCTGTACTCCCTGGCCAAGGACCGCCTGGCGCTCTGCGTCGGCGGCTTCCTGTCCAGCGTCTGCCCGGAACAGGTGGTCTTCCGCCACCGGCGCTCCCGGCGTGCGGACGAGCCGTCGTGATGCCTACCCTCCAGGCGACGATGCAGCGGCGCATCCTGGTCAACTACCGGGTGGACCCCAGCCTCCTCGCCGCCTGGCTTCCCCACCCCTTCCGGCCCGCGGTGGTCAACGGCTACGGCGTGGCCGGCATCTGCCTGATCCGCCTGGGCCACATCCGGCCTCGAGGGATCCGGGCAACCCTCGGGCTCACTACCGAGAACGCCGCCCACCGGGTGGCGGTCGAGTGGGACACCGCCGAAGGTCCCGTCACCGGCGTCTACATCCCGCGCCGGGACACCTCGTCGCGTCTCGCCGCCGCCCTCGGGGGCCGCGCCTTCCCGGGCTGGCAGCACCTTGCCGCCTTCCGGGTCGAGGAGTCCCCCGACCGCTACCGGATCCAGATCGACAGCAAGGACGGCGAGGTCCACGTCACCGTCACCGCCCACCGCAGCGACCGGATCATGGCCGGCTCCGTCTTTGCTGATCTCGACGCCGCCTCCCGCTTCTTCCAGGAGGCGCCGGTCGGCTATGCCGCCACCCCCACCGAAGGCGTGTTCGACGGCGTCGGCCTGGCCACCGATACCTGGCAGTTCGGGCCGCTCGCCCTCGACGAGCTCAGATCCAGCCTGTTCGACGACCCCCGGACCTTCCCGCCGGGCTCGGCGCACCCCGATAGCGCGTTCTGGATGGGCGGCATGGCGACGACCTGGCAGCCCCGCCCCAAGCTAGTTGCCTGCCAGGCACCCTTCCCGGCAGGCTGCAGCGAGGCCTGCTGAGGCCCACCGGCGTCCACGTCGGCCGGGGGCGCACCATGCACGCGCGGATGCGGCCGTAACCTCCCTCCGGGAAATGTCCGGTTAAGGTGGGAGGTCCCAGAGAAGGGAGCGCGAGATGACCAAGCTGGCGGAGGTGGAGGGCATCGGACCGAAGTACGCCGCAGCTCTGGAGGGGGCCGGTGTCGGCAGTGTTGAGGAGCTCTTGGAGCGGGGGGGCACGCCAGGGGGTCGCCAAGGAGTTGCCGACAAGGCGAAGCTCTCCGACAAGCTGATCCTGGAGTGGGTCAACCACGCCGACCTGATGCGGATCAAGGGTGTGGGCTCCGAGTATGCCGATCTCCTCGAGGAGGCCGGCGTCGACACGGTGCCGGAGCTCGCCCAGCGCAACGCCGCCAACCTCGCGGCGAAGTTGGAGTCGGTCAACGAGGCGAAGAACCTCGTCCGGCGGGTCCCCGCCGAGTCCCAGGTGGAGACCTGGATCGCCGAGGCAAAGAGCCTGCCGAGAGCAGTGCACTACTGAGGCTCCCAGGGTCAGGCGTCCAGCCCAGGCGGCCGTGCCGAACAGCCAGCCTTTGATGCCGGCCCGATGCCGGAGACGGCCAACCCGTTCCGTACCGGGCTGTGGCATGACCTCCCAGCCCACGATTCTCGGATTGCCAGGCGCCGTCCAGTGCCGCCGGCAGGGCCGGATGAGGACGATCTGCCTGCGGACCGGTTCCAGGGTCGGGAGCTGTTCGGGGGACACCCAGTCGTTGCCGTCGGCAAGCTCGTTGAACTTGGCGCCGTAGGGGGCTGTTTTCGCTGGACTCCGCCCGTTAGGTGCCCCGGTACGGGGCGGGCCGGGCCCCGTGCCGGAAGGCGATGCTGATCCGGGGCCCCACCGGGCGGGCCGACTTCGGGACGCTGTGGTCCCAGTCCCGCTGGAAGCGCCCGCCGGTGACGAGGAGGTCGCCCCCACCGAGGTGCAAGCTGCGGGACGCCCCGCCGCCATGGGGGCGCACCGAGAATCTGCGGTAGGCGCCGAGGGAGACCAGCACCACCAGCGGGTCCTGGATCTCCTTCGGGATGCGGTCCCGGTGCCAGGCGACGCTGTCGCTGCCATCCCGGTACAGGTTCATGCCCACCGAGTCGAATGCCGCCCCGTAGCGGGCGGACAGGACCGTGCGCATCTCCTCGAGCAGCGCCGGCCGGAGCGGGTGGCCCTCGGCGGCGTGCCAGTGGGACGTCAGCCGGGGCTCGGCCACCACCTTGTCGTACATGTGCCGGCTGCGCTGCGCCCAGTCGGCCGCCTCTACCAGGTCGGCGAACAGGTTGTCCTGGCCCCGCACCCATCCCGGCAGGTAGTCCAGCCAGGAGTGCTCGTCCAGCTGCATGCGGGTGAGCCCGGCGAAGCGGTGGTCGATGTCCGGCTCGGGCCCCGATCCGAGCAGCGTCGGCTGCCAGGTCAGCGCATCAGTCATGCATCCACGGTACCGGGGCGTCCTCGAGGCCCGACCGACTCCGACGGAAAACCTCAGGGGGCGACAACCTTCCTGCCCCGGGCGGGTGTCTACTGCTACATGCGAGCACCGAGGTCCACCCCCTGAGCCGCCCCGACGACGAGTTCCGTGCCTTCGTGGAGCCCCGGGCCGCCGCCCTGCACCGCAGCGCCTACCTGCTGTGCGGCGACTGGCACCTGGCCCACGACCTGGTCCAGGAGGCGCTGGCCAAGGCCTACCGGCACTGGGGGCGGGTCGAGCGGGCGGACAGCCCGGAGGCCTACGTGCGCCGCATGGTCGTCAACGAGGCCCACCGGCACTGGCGCCGGCATCGCCACCGGGCAGGCGTCGTCGACAGCCGCTCCGAACGTCCCATCCTCGACCCTGCCGCCCCGGATGCCAGCGACGACGTCGTCGCCCGGGCAGGCATCCTCCAGGCCCTCCTGGCCCTGCCCGCCCGCCAGCGGGCGACCGTGGTCCTGCGCTATCTCGACGGCCTGACCGAACGGGAGACGGCGGCGGTCCTGCACTGCAGTGAGGGCACCGTCAAGAGCCAGACCTCCCGTGCCCTCGCCACCCTCAAGACCTACCTCACCAGAGAGGACGCCATCCGATGAGCACCGACACCGAGACGCTGCTGTGCGCATCCCTGGAGGCCCTGGTGGCCGGCCAGCCCTTCACCCCCGACCCCGCCCGCATCGAGGCCCGGGGCCGCCACCTGCGCCGGCGGTCGACCATCGTGCGGGCCCTGACCGGCGCCGGAGTGGCAGGTGCCGTCGTGGCCGGGGCGGTCTTCGCCCCCGGTCGCAGCGTCAACCAGGCACCCTCGACGACCGCCGCCGGACCGGCGGTGCTGTACCACCTTGCCGCCACGTCCGCCGCGGTGCCCGCGCTGCAGGGCCGCTACCTCGTCCTGCCCGAGACCGACACCGACTCCCGGGCGCCCGGCGTGACGGAGCGCACCACGGTGATCGATACCCAGACCGGCGCATCGACCACCTACCGGCACACCTCGGCGAGCAGGCCGGCGTCGGGCACCGTGCACACCTGCTGCACCACGCCGCCTTCGGTGCTGACCGAGGGGCCGGACCCGACCCGGAGCGAGGCCTGGTTCGCCGCCCTGCCCACCGACCCGGCCGCCCTGCGCGCCCGGCTGATCTCCGTCGCCAAGCAGCAGGCCGCCCAGGCCGCGGCCGGTACTGGCGCCGGCAAGGCGGTGCCCACCGCGATCCAGCCGGTCCTGAGCGACGACGACTACGTCTACGAAGAGGCGAACAGCCTGCTCTGGAGTCCCCTCGTGCAGCCCGGCCTGCGCTCGGCGCTGTACCAGGTGCTCGCCCAGACACCCGGTGTCAACGTGAACCCCAACGCCACCGACCCGGCCGGCCGCCCGGCGATCGCCATGACCCGCACCGACGCCAGCGCCGGGGTGCAGGCCGGCTCGGTCGTGCACAACCCGAGCGGCTCCCGCGCCGCCACCGAGGTCACCTACGAGGACGCCGCCCGCGGTGCGGTCCTGGCCCAGGTCTGGACGGTGAACCACGACACGCTGACGGCGGTCTACCAGCCGGCGACGGGCTCGGCGACGATCCCGCCGGACCCGTACCCGGCCGCCGGGTAGGGCCGGCGCCGGGGGGACCGGCTCAGGGCTCGAGGGTGAAGCCCAAGACCGATCAAGCGGCCCGAGCCCAAAACCTTCAAAGCAGTTTCGTTCTCACACGCCCGCTCACACGCCCCGCCCGGAAGCTAGGCCCCGTCCGGATCCCCGAGACCAAGGAGGAGCGTATGAGCACCGCCGGCAGCACCATCGCAGCACCGCCCGAGACCCAGCCCACGCCCGGGGCGGAGGACGACATCGGGACGCAGATCGAGGCCTTCGCCGGGCGGATCCTGGAAGCTTTCCTGGGCGCGGCCGACATCGTTTCGGCATACGTCGGTGAGACACTCGGCCTCTACCGGGCGCTGGGCGACGACGGGCCGGCCACCAGCGACGAGCTCGCCCGGCGGGCCGATCTGGACGAGCGCTACACCCGGGAGTGGCTGGAGCAGCAGGCGGTGACCGGCATCCTGGAGGTCGATGACGCCGCCGACGACGCGGGTGAGCGGGTGTTCCGCCTGCCCCCCGCCCACGCCGAGGTGCTCCTCAATGCCGACGGGATGGCGTACCTGGCGCCGGTGACCCGGATGCTGGTGGGGGTCATGCCCCAGCTGCCCGCCCTCCTCGACGCCTTCCGCACCGGGGGCGGCGTGGCCTGGTCGCAGCACGGCGCCCTCCTCCGGGAGGCCCAGGCCGAGCTCAACCGCCCGCTGTTCCTCAACCAGCTGGGCCAGAGCATCCTGCCGTCGATCCCCGAGGTCCATGAGCGGCTCTCCCGGCCCGGGGCGAGGGTGGCCGACATCGGGTGCGGCGGAGGGTGGTCGGCCATCGCCGTCGCTCTCGCCTATCCCGGGGTGCAGGTGCTCGGCATCGACGACGACCCGGCCACGATCGACCTGGCCCGGCACAACGCCGCCGAAGCCGGCGTGTCCGACCGCGTGCGCTTCCAGCTCCAGGACGCCGCCACCCTCACCACCCAGGGCGACTTCGACCTCGTGGCCGCCTACGAGGTGATCCACGACCTCGCCCAGCCGGTGGAGACCCTGCGGGCGATGCGGGCCCTCGCCGGGCCCGACGGCCGGGTGCTGGTCATGGACGACAAGGTCGCCGAGTCCTTCACCACCGAAGGGGACCCGATCGAGCGCCTCATGTACGCCGCCAGCATCTTCGTCTGCCTCCCGGCGGGCCGGGCGACGCACCCCTCGGCGGCCACCGGCACCGTGATGCGCCCCGGCACCTTCCGGGCCTACGCCCAGGAGGCCGGCTTCCAGCGGATGGAGATCCTCCCCGTGGACGCCGGGTTCTTCCGCACCTATCTGCTGCAGGGCTGACGGGCCCCCTATCCGCCAACCATCGATGGGGCCCCGCCCCCGACGCCGAAGGAGGAGTGCAATGTACGGAACCATCATGCGGGCCCGGGTGAAGCCCGGGGTGCGGCACGTGTTCGAGGACGAGGCCGCACGGAATTCTGCCGCCCATCCCGACGGGTACCTGTTCTCGGAGCTCGCCTGGGAGGACTCCGACGCCGAGGCCCTGGTGCTCATCGTGCACTTCCGGGACCGGGCCTCCTACCTCGCCAACGCCGCCTCCCCCGAGCAGGATGCGCAGTACCGCCGGATGCTTCAATACTTCGAGGGGGAGCCGGAATGGATCGACATCCGCTACGCCGCGACCTTGGGGCCCGGGGGCGCCTGACCGGCGCTCGCGCCGGGGACCGCTGAGGTCGCCGTGGGCCTCAGCATCCACCTGCTCGGCCGGCCCTCCGCCACCCGCGACGGGAAGCAGATCGATCCCGTCCGGGGGCGGAAGGCCTGGGGGCTCCTGGCGTTCCTGGTCTGCACCGGCCGGGCGGTAAGCCGGGAGCAGCTCGCCCAGCTCCTCTTCGGCGAGGCCGACGACCCGCTCGGTGCCCTGCGCTGGAACCTCGCCGAGGTCCGCCGGCTGCTCGGCGACCCGTCGGCGCTCAAGGGCGAGATGGTCCGCCTCGATGTGCCCCCCGGCACCTGGATCGACGTCCGGGCCATCGCCCAGGGGACCTGGCACGAGATGGTGCGGATCTCCGGGCTCGGCCAGGACCTGCTCGAGGGGATGGCCTTCGCCGCTTCGCCCGCCTTCGAAGCCTGGCTGCTCTCCGAGCGCCGCCACGTGCAGTCGATTGCCGAAGGCCTCCTCCGAGAGGCCGCCCATGCCCGCCTCGCCGCCGGGGAGTGGGGGGCGGCCGGCTCGCTGGCGATGGACCAGTTCTCCGAGGCCGCCCACGCCCTCCTGATCCGGAGCCTGGCCGCAGGCGGGGATCGGGAGGCTGCCGCCCGGCAGCGGGCGGCGTGCATCGAGCTGTTCCGCCGAGAGCTCGGCGCAAGCCCCGGTGCAACGGTCATGCACGCCCTCGATCCGGGCGAAGAGCTCGCCCGCACCGCCGCCCCCACCGGCGGCCGGGCTGGGGCGTCGGCCCAGCTCGAGGCGGGTGAGGCCGCCGTCCACGCGGGCGCGATCGAGGCCGGCCTGACCTGCCTGCGGCGGGCGATCGCCGAGAGCCATGAGGCCGGCGCCGGCGACCTTGAGGCCCGTGCCCTGCTGGCCTACGGGTCCGCCCTGGTGCACGCCGCCCGCGGCCGCTACGAGGAGGCCACCACGGCGCTGCAGCGCAGCATCCTCCTGGCGGGGGGTGCCGGGGAGGCCGCCACCGCGGCCGCCGCCCACGGCGAGCTGGCATGGATGGAGTGCAACGCCGGCCGCTACGAACGGGCGGAGGCGGCGATCGGCCGGGCCACCGAGCACCTTGAGCCGGACCACCTGCTGTGGGCCTGGGCCCGGATGGGGCTGGCCTCCTGCCGGCTGGCGCAGGGCCGCTACGGCGAGGCCATCGACCTCATCACCCGGGGTCTGCGCCAAGCGGACAACGACGGGGAGCTGCAGGTCAGGATCGCCTGCCGGGCCCAGCTCGGGCTCATCCGGTTGATGCGGGGCGAGCTCGACGCGGCCCGGGTGGTCCTGGACGAGGCGCTGGCGCTGTCCCAGTCGGGGCGCATGGTGAAGCTCACGCCCTATCCCCAGGCGGTCCTGGCGGAGTTCCACCTGGTCTCCGGGGACCTGGACCTCGCCGCTCACCACTTCGAGCAGGCCTTCGCGCTCGCCTGCCAGCTCGAGGACCCGTGCTGGGAGGGCCTGAGCCTGCGGGGCATGGGCCTGCTCGCCGCCCGCCGGGGCGACGTCGACACCGCCCTCGCCGCCCTCGAGGACGCCTACGCCCGTTCGGGCAGGCATCCGGACAGCGACCAGTGGATCGTGGCTTACATCCTGGACGCCCTCTGCGCCACCGCCATCCAGTCCGGGCGCGTGCCCGGCCGGGCACTCGAGGATCTGGCGTCGCTCGCCTCCCGCACCGGCATGACCGAATTCCTCGCCCGGGCGTACGGGCACCGTGCCCGGCTGGGTGACCCTGCGGCATTGCGGGCTGCGGTGTTCCTGGCCGCCGGGGTCGACAACCCCGCGCTGCACCGGGACCTCGCCCGGGTCGCCGGGGAGGCGAGAGGTCAACCCCCACATTGGGGATAACACAGGGAGGTGGGCGAAAGGAGGGCGAAATGCCGAACGCCAAAGAGGACCTGCCGGGCACCATCAAGCGGTCACCGGCCAAAGCCCAGCGGACCTACGCCGAGACGCTCGACGCGGCGCACAAGGAATATGACTCCGAGGAACGCGCCCACCGCACCGCCTACGCGTCGCTGAAGCACAGCTTCGAAAAGGTCGGGGACCATTGGGAGCCCAAGGACCACCGGGGCCCGTCCGATGAGCGGGCGGCCCACGGCGGCCGGAGCGGCGGCGAGTCCGCCGGCGGGGTCGACGTCAAAGG
The DNA here is from genome assembly GCA_035765775.1 of Actinomycetota bacterium. NCBI lineage: Bacteria > Bacillati > Actinomycetota > Actinomycetota bacterium. Next base: position 29,767 of record DASTWV010000013.1, read on the forward strand.
GCACACCCGCCAGGAGCTCTACGATCGCGCCGCCCGCCTCGGCATCCGGGGCCGGTCGTCCATGAACAAGCAGGAGCTGGGCCAGGCGATTGCCCGCAAGCAGGACTGAAAACCCGCCCGCACTGAATTCTCGTCATATCGCGCCCTCGAGGCTGCCCCACGGCCTGCCGACCTACTGGAGGAAGGGTCGGGTGTGCGCTGCGGTCTGGCGGGAGGAGACAAGCGGTGCGGAGGCCAGGCGTGTCGAGGCTCCGGTCGGCAATTCATCCGCCGGGACCCCGCCTACGGCTGGCGCTGGGTCACCGTGCGGCGAGGCAGGCCGGGCGCGCCGGGACCGGGAGCCACGGCGCACCCGTAGACGGCTGCGCTCCCGGTGACACCTACCTGCATGGGCGATGCCGGGGAGGAGCACGGGGTGTTGGGGCCGCTCGGGCTTGACGCTCGGCTGCCCGCCGTCAGGAGCAAGACCGTGACCAGGCCGGCCCCGAGGCCTGCGAACCCACGAACCAGCGGCCTGTTCCACACACCCACGATCGACCACTGTCGCCTGGGGGGTCGCCTGGGGGGTGGAGAAACGCCCTGCATGAAGATCCTCCCGCTTCCAACGCCTGGGGATCCTATGATGCGGGCTCGCCCGAGCGCTGTGAATGGTCCTCGGGAGCCATTTTGGGGTACCCCGTCCGGCCCACCCCGACGCCCATCGAGCCCGGCAGCGCCATCCCCCCGAAGGCGGCCGCCGGGGCCCGGGAGGGCCAGGGCGAGGTTCCTGCGGACGCGGGCAGGGCAAGTATCCCTATGGAAGAACACCGAGTGAAGGGAGCACACCCATGGCAGGCACCGAGACCCGTACGCCGCCGCGCACGGTCAGCGACGAGGCCGACACCGAGGAGCTGCTCCTCGCCAACAAGCAGGGCCACAGCTATGCCGTCGCCCTGGAGCACATGGTGCGTCGCGTGGCACACGACGGCAAGGAGGAGGCCATCGGCGACTACCTCGTCGCCTACGCGGTCGAGAAGGCCGAAGGCATGTACATGCCGGGCAGCAGCGGCCTGCAGTGGCACGAGCCCGGCCCCGGGGAGAACTGCCACTTGGAGATTGCGGTGCGGGACAAAGCTGACGGCCGTTTCATCCCCGGGCTGGACGTCCACATCACGCTGTTCTCGGCGGACGGCTCCGAGGTGGCCAGCGGGCAGCAGCCCTTCATCTGGCATCCCTGGCTCATGCACTACGGCCGCAACTGGCAGGTCCCGGGGGACGGCGAGTACCGCCTGCGGGTGCGGATCGAGGCGCCGACGTTCCACCGCCACGACAAGGAGAACGGCCTCCGCTATGCCCGCACCGAAGAGCTCGAGTTCCCGGCGGTGAAGATCGCCACCGGCCAGAAGTAGGGCGCGTCAGGCCTCGCCGGTCCCCGCCGTGGTGCCCGCGAGCACCGCTCCCGCCTCGGGCACGGTGATGAGGGCCACGGGGCAGGGGGCGTGCTGGAGCAGGTAATCGATGTCGTGGCCGAAGAAGGCCCGCCGGCTGACCGGTGCCCGGGTCGTCTCCAGCACGATCAGGGCAGCCCGCTTCCGGGCCACCTCCACGACCTTGCGCTCGGGGTTTTCCGCCACCGCCACCTCGGTCTCGACGGTGGCACCGACCCGGCCGGCGAACTCGGCGAGCCTGGCGACCAGGTCGCGTCCGATGGCCTCGGCCCGGCGGCTGGTCCCCCCCGAGCGCAGGAGGCGCCACCGGGAGCCTTCAACCGGATGGAGGATGTCCACGACCGCCTTCTGGGACCGTGCGATCGAGAAGGCGACCTCGGCCCCCCGGCTCACCCCGTGGTGGCCCCACACCGGGAGCAGGATGTTGGTGCGGTTCCCCGTGCTCGGGGCCGGCCAGTCCCGGTCGGGGCTGCTCACGATGAAGACCGGGCAGGGGGACTTCTGGATGAGCTCGTCGACATACGGGCTGAACAGGGGGGCGTCCTCGTCATCGATGTCGGCTACGGCGGCCGCCTCCCCGCGGGCCGCGGCCCGGGACAGCAGGGCGTCGGTCCCCACCACCAGCAGGTCGTAGCCCTTCTCCGCCTCGGCGAGCACAGCGGCCGCCGCCCCGTCCGGGGTCCGGCGCTTCAGCGCCCGGGTATTGGGCTGGTCGGCCAGCTCCAGTGCCACCAGCTCCTCTTCCAGGTCCTCGTCCGCGTCGCTGGGCTCCTCCGGCTCCAGGCGCAGGGTGGTGATCTCCACCTCTTCGTCGCCGATCATCGAGCGCACCAGGTCGGCCGCCACCGCGCAGCTGGCATCCGCCGTCATGGGCAGCAGGACCCGCCGCAGGTTGGCCACGAAGCTCTCCTTGCGCAGGCTCTCGGTCTTCAAGCGCTCGATCTCCTCCTCGCCCATCTCGACATGCCCCAGCGCCCAGCGCAGCAGGGGCGGCGCCATCAGCGAGGTCACGATGGCGGTCAGGAGAATGATCGAGTACATCCGGGAGGTGAGCACGCCGAGGCTGAGCCCGATGGTGGCCACGATGATCTCCATCGCCCCCCGGGCGTTCATGCTCGCCCCGAGCGAGAGCGACTCCCAGTGGCTCAGCCGGCTCAGGCGGGCGCCGGCGTAGACGCCGATAAACTTGCCCAGGATCGCCACCGCCAGCACCAGTAGGCCCACCGCCAGCACCGAGGGCGTCGCCAGCTCGCGCAGGTCGACCCGGAGTCCGGAAAGGGCAAAGAAGACGGGGGCGAAGATCCCCAGGGCCACGGTGCCGAACGTGTCCCGCACCTCGTGGTCGAAGCGCTTGACCTGGCCCACCAGGATGCCGGCCAGGAAGGCGCCGAGCACCGCCTCGAGGCCGAGGAGCTGGGTCAGCGACGCCATGGCGAGGGCGATGAGGGCCAGGCTCGTGATCTTGGCCAGTGGCCCGCCGATGTGGTTGTCCACCGCCCGGATGATGATGGCCACCACCCGGCGGCCCACCGTGAGGGAGAGGACGAACACCAGGAGCACCGACAGGATCGACTGGGCCGCTGTCCCCAGGTTGAGGGCCCCCTTGAGGGCCAGGCCGGAGACCACCGACAGCAGGATCCAGCCGACGGTGTCGTCGATCATGCCGGCTGCCAGCGTGATCTGCGCCACGTCACGGCGGATGATCTGCATGTCCATCAGCACCTTGGCGATGACCGGGATCGCCGAGATGCTCATCGCCGTGCCGACGAACAGCATGAAGACCCCGCGCTGGTGGGCGTGCGCCACGTACTGGCTGGATAGCGCCGACGCCAGGGCGATGCCGGCCCCGAACGGCACCAGGATCCCCCCTGCGGAGATGGCCAGGGCACCCTTGCCCTTGCGCAGGATGAGCCCGATGTCGGTCTCCAGGCCGGTCAGGATGAGCAGCATGATGACGCCCACCCAGGAGATGACCTCGAGGAGGTGGACCTGCTCCACGGTGCCCGGGAACAGCGTGGTCTCGACCCGGGGGGCGAGGGCCCCGAGGATCGAGGGGCCGAGGACCAGGCCCGCCAGCAACTCGCCCACGACCGAAGGCATGCGCAGCCGGCGGGCGCCCTCACCGAGGGCGCGGGCGACGCCCAGCAGCAGGCCGAACTGCACCAGCAGCAGGAGGAGTTCATGGCCGCCCAAGGGCTTGACGTGTTGCATTGGGGTGATCCTTCCCTACCGCAGTGCAGAATCCACCAGAGTTTTCCGGGGCCAACGGGGCGGGCCGGGGCCTGCTGCCGAACCCTCGCTACAGCCTCAGTAGCGGGCGGAGGCACCCCGCCACCGCACCCAGGGCCTCGGCCGGGGGGACTATGAGGTGCTCCTATAGATAGTCAAGCGCCGGGGGCGACCGGTTGGGGGGACGTGGGGAGCAGCGCTTCGTTGGACTGCCGGTCCCCACTCTCCAGTGCAGGCGGTGGCGGACCACCTTGCCGCTGGAGGCCTCGAGGGGCGCCGCCGCCCAGCTTGGCGACATCATTCGAGGGACATTTGTCCCACTGCCCGGGACAGATGTCCCCGACCTCAGCGGACTCGGACCGCCGCCACATCATCGCAGGTCACTTTTCGAGGGACGTTGGTCCCTCCTTACCATCCCCTCAAGTCCCCTTAAACGGTTCACCTCGGGCGGCGCTGACGCCGAGTAGCCCTGTGGAAGGGAAGCCGGCTCAGGGAGGGCGAGGGTCGATCAGGCCTCGAACCTCACCCGGGAGACCGTGACCGCCCGGCCGCCCAACAGCACCCGGTCGCCGGCTCGGCGCATCCGCACGCTCCCGCCCCGGGGGGAGGCCTGCTCGCCGGTCAGCTCGTCCCGGCCCAGACGGTCGCCCCAGTAGGCCGCCAGGGTGCAGTGGGCCGACCCGGTGACGGGGTCCTCGGCGACCCCGACGTTGGGGGCGAACACGCGGCTGACGCAGTCGATGCCGGGCCGGTCGCCGGCGGCGGTGAGGATGACCCCGCGCAGCCCGAGCGCCGCCAGGGCGGCCATATCGGGCTGGTAGCGGCGCACCGCCTCGGCGCTGGCGACCTCGATCAGGTGATCGAAGCGCCCCCGCCCCCGCCAGCGGATCTCGGCGCCGAAGTCGAGGTCCGGTGCGGGCCCGGGACCCGGCTCGGGCGACGGGGGATCGGCGGGGAAGTCCATCCAGATCCAGCCGTCGCCGCCCACCTCGCAGGCCAGCACCCCGCTGCGGGTGTGGAACCAGGGCGACCCGCCGAGCACGTGGGCCGAGGCCAGCGTCGCATGCCCGCACAGGTCGACCTCGGTGGTCGGCGTGAACCACCGCAGGTCGTGGCCGCCGCTGCCCCGGGCCACGACGAACGCCGTCTCGGAGAGGTTCATCTCCCGGGCGACCGCCTGCATCCGGGCGTCGTCAGGGAAGGCGTCGACGACTCCGATGGCGGCGGGGTTGCCGGCGAATGGCCGGTCGGTGAAGGCATCGACGACGACCAGTTCAAGCATCGCCGGAGGATACCGCCGGGGTCGGCCCCACCCGCCAAGGATCGCCGCCAGGGGGATACGGCCCCGGGCATGCAGCTCCGGGGGCCTTCTGGGCCTACTGCCATCGCCGTGGTTTTGGGGTAGCTGTGTGCTGACCGGAGTCAGTCCCGCCGGACGGGGATCCGATATTTGTGCCTGGCTGAACATGATAATCCTGTTCTGCCATGCACAAAAGATCCGGTTGATCTGGACGTAGTCTCCGCCGCGGCGGGGGCCCGCTGGGTGGGCCGGGCGCAGATCGGTGACTACACGCTGATCCTCGAAGGCCACGACTTCCCGCTCGATGGTCTGGCTCTGGTGCGCATCTGCGACTTGAGTCCCTACCAGTCACCCTGAGGGCGGCCGCCGGCCTCCCCGGCCGCCGGCCTCCCCGGCCCCACCCGGCCGCCGGCCCTACCCGGCCTCCGCGCTGGCGAGCGCCGCCAGCAGGTTCGCCGGCCCCCTGAGCGACTGCCCCGTGAGGGCCGGCCAGGCAGGTTCGCCCCGGGCAACCCGCTCCGGCACCGACCGGAGCGTGAAGTGCTCCGGCCGGAGGCGCCGGTCCTCGACCTCCTCCCACGTGAGTGGCGTCGCCACCGGGGCACCCGGCCGGGCACGGACGGCGTAGGGCGCCACCACGTGCTGGGCGTAGGCGTTGCGGGTGGTGTCCATGAAGAGCCGGCCCTGGCGCTGCTCCTTGCGAAACTCGGTGGTCAGGCGCTCCGGGTCGCGCCCGGCGAGGACCTGCCCGGCGGTATCGGCGAAGGCCCGGACCGCCCCGTAGTCGGCGGAGCGGTCCAGGGGGACGACGACGTGGATGCCCTTGCCGCCCGTGGTCTTGGCGACGCAGCTGAGCGTGAGGTCGCTGAGCAGGTCCCGCACCGCCAGCGCCACCCGTTGTGCCTCGCCGAAGGCGTCGTAGCCGGGCGGGTCGAGATCGAAGATCAGCAGGTCAGGATTCATGGGCTCGTCGATGCGGGACAGCCAGATGTGGGGCGTGATGCACGCCTGGTCGGCCAGCCACACCAGAGTGGCGGCGTCGGCCCCGATCGCCTGGGTGAGCTCGCCGCCCTTCTTGCTCACCACCGCCCGGTGCACCCACTCAGGTGCCGAGGAGGGGAGCTTCTTCTGGTAGAAGCGCTGGCCGCCCAGACCGTCCGGGAAGCGCTCCATGGCGATGGGCCGGCCAGTCAGGTACGGCACCATGAGCTCGGCCACGGCGGCGTAATACTCCGCCAGATCCCGCTTGGTGATGCCGTCCTCCGGGAACAGCACCTTGCCCGGACGGGACACCGGTACTGCGCGCCCGCCCGCCGGGATCTCGATCGTCTCGCCCCCCCGACCGCCGTGCGCTTTGGCGGCTTTGTGCTCCGCCTGGTTCTCATCTTCCATCGCTGGCTCCCGTCTTAGGCTACGCCCCGACCGCCGCTGCGCCTAGGCCAGCGCCATGGAGGCCGGTGTACCCGCCGTCGGGCATGCCCCGCCAGACGGCAACTGGCCACCATTTTCTGCCACGGATCTCTCTGCACCCCGGCCTGCGCGCCGGGGTGGCCCACTCGGGTCATGCCGGGGGATGGTCAAGCGGCGCTCCGCCATTACTCTCGGCGTTGAATCGGGCTCATTTATCCCTCTGGGCGCCCGGCACCCACCCGCCGGCCTCTCCCCGGGGGGCGGCAAATCTCGCCCGAGCTAGCCAGTTTCGGCCCCATCCAGTAGCCCAACCGCACTATTGAACTAGATAAGTCGAGGCCTCGGGTGATGCCGTGTGGACCATAAAAAATAGGCCTAATAGCCACTCAACTTCTAGAGATTTACGTGCCATAGTTTGTGCTACCAACCGGGACAGCCGGGGGGCAATGGCTGGCAGGGCAGCACTGATTGAGGAAGGAATGCGGCATGGACAGACACCGTCTTTGGAGCTTGGTCGCAGTCAGTGCGGTGACTGCCGCCTTGCTGGCGTTCTTCGTAACCCCGGGCACCGCCGCCAACGCCAGCGACGTCTGGCTTACCAACTCCACGGCCTCCGGTGCGGGCCACGCCCACGAGCCGCACCTCGCCAACACCACCATCTACCTCCACGGCTCCGACCTCACGACGAGCTCGGGGACCTTCGACATCGCCTCGATCCCCGGGACGGGCTCGGGCAAGACCATCTGGAGCGGCCTGTTCTGGGCCACCGCCAATGGGACCGACGTCATCACCCAGCTCGACGGTGCCGCCCTGGTGGCCGACGCCATTGCCCAGGACAGCGCCGTGGCCAACCCGAACCAGGGTTACCACTTCAAGATCACCCTCTTCCAGAGCGGGGCCACGCCCTCGGTCGCCACCGCAGCGACCAAGCCCGGCGACACGAAGACCAAGACCTTCTGGGTCAACGGCAGCGAGGCGTCGCCCAGCCCGTCGCTGACCGTCACCAAGACTGCCGACGCCGCCTCGGTGACCTCGGGCGCTGCGGTCGGGTTCACCATCACCGCTGCCACCGGCGCGAGTGGTTTCGCCAATGACGTGTCGATCAACGACCCACTGCCCTCGGGCGACGGCCTCGACTGGTCGATCAGCCCGGCCTACAGCGGGCAGGGGACCTGCACCATCACGGGTACGCCCCCGAGCCAGACCCTGTCCTGCTCCATCGGGGACCTCAACGGCACCTCGGTGTCGGTCCACGTGCACTCATCGACCGTCGCCGGGACCACCGCCGCCCTGGCACCGCTCACGCTGACCAATGAGGCCTGCGCGTCGTTCGACCTCGGCGAGGACAACGCCGGCGAGGACCAGCCCCAGGCCGAGTCTGCGGGCCACTGCTCGACCGCCCAGACCGTGGTCGATCCGGCGGCGCCCGACCTGACGATCGCCAAGACCGCCGATGCCGCCCTCGCCCCGGCGGGGAGCCTGGTGGGCTTCACGATCACCGTCGGCAACCCGGGTCCGGGCGTGGCGCTCGCCGTCACCGTGAGCGACCCGCTGCCCGCCACCGGCACCGGGGCCTGGTCGATCAGCCCGGCCTATGGTGGCCCGGGCACCTGCTCGCTGTCCGGCTCGGCGCCGAACCAGCACCTCACGTGCGCCCTCGGCAACCTGGCGCCGGGCGTCACCGCAACGGTGCACGTCTCCGCCCCGACCCCCGCCACACCGACCATCGCGCTCACCAATGTGGCGACCGCCTCGGCCACCAACAATGACCCGGTTTCGTCCATGGCCCACACCGGGACCACGACGGCGCACCTGACGATCACCAAGGTGGCTGACGCCGTCACCACGACCGCCGGCAGCCCGGTGGGCTTCACCATCACGGTTGGCAACACCGGGAGCGATGCCGCCACCGGCGCCACGCTCGCAGATCCCCTGCCCGCATTCGACGGGGCGTCGTGGTCGATCAGCCCGGCCTACAGCGGCCCGGGCACGTGCACGGTGACCGGAGCGTCGTCGACCCAGACGCTGTCGTGCGCCCTCGGCGACCTGGCGTCCGGCGCGACGGCGACCGTGCACGTCGCCACTGCGACGCCATCGACCGTCGGCCTGACCCTGACCAACCTGGCCACCGCCTCAGCGACCAACGACGATCCGGTCACCGCGACGGCGGTCACGCACTCGCTGCTGCCGGGCCAGGTGCTCCCCGCCACCGGTGACCCGGGCACCCCGGGCACCCAGGTGCTGGGCGAATCGCTCACCCGGCCGGCCCTCGGCGAGGTCCTGCCGTTCACCGGCGGCCCGTCACCGCTGCTCTTCGCCCTGGCGGCCCTGCTCCTGCTGGCCGGCACGGTGGTACTGCTCATCGCCCGGCAGCGCCAGCCCCTGGTGGCCGAGACCTCGGCCGGAGTGGGCTCGACGGGCCAGCCCGGCGCGGAGCCGGGGAGCCCCTCGGGGCCAAAGGCGCCCTGGGTGGGCACGGCCGCACGCACGACCCGGGCCCACTGGGCCACGTCGATCGGCTTCGGGTTCGGGAAGAGACGGCGCTGAGGTTCGCCCCGTAACGCAGGGAGGCCCGGCCGGATCCGCTCCGACCGGGCCTCATCGCGCCTGGGCGGGGCCGTCGACGACGTCTGTGAGTGCCCAGGTGCGTAGAGCGCCCCCCAACACTCACAGGCGTTCCCCAGGGAGGCGAATGGCCTCGATCGCCCTGATCCGCCAGGGCGAGTCCGGGGCGACGGCGAAAATCGCCGTTGGTGGCACGAGCACGGGCGGGGACGCGGCCGGGGCGCTGGATCTGGGCGCTTCTGCCCAGTCTGTGGGTGCCCAGTTCCGTATAGCACCATCAGGCACTCACAGAATTCGCACAGCTTGGGGCTGAGGCGATCCGGGGTGCCAGCGGTCGACGGTCTGGGACTGATGTCGAGCCGGAAAATGAAGTGCCCCGAGAAACCTCGGGACCGAAGTCCCTCTGCCTCTCGGGGCGAGTTCAGTATGCGCCCGGCAGCGCCGGCCGTCAACAGCGCGAAAATTTCACCGGGACGCTCCGGCCACGGCCCCACGCCGGCACGGGCGGTATTGTGCGCCGGCTCACGAACGCGCCAACCGATACCGCAGCACCCAACTCGAGAGCCCGGGCAACCAACCGGAGCAGCAGGGGAGCCAGGCATGGGACGGGACGTTCGCGCCGGACTTCTCCGCAAGATCGGCGCCCTGCGCGGGTCGGAGGTCATCGCCTACATCACCTCCACCCGGCCCGGGCTCGAGGCCCCAATGGCCATCGACGTCATGCCGCTCATCCACGAGCACCTGCGGGCGCTCCCGGCCCGGGCGGACCGCCACATCGACCTCTACCTGCATTCGAACGGGGGCGACGGCGTCGTGCCCTGGCGCCTCGTCACCCTGGCGCGGGAGTTCTGCTCCGAGTTCTCGGTGCTGGTCCCCAACCGGGCCTTCAGCGCCGCGACGCTGACCGCCCTGGGCGCCGACGAGGTGATCATGCACGCCATGGGGATGCTCGGCCCGACGGACCCCACGGTCACCAACGAGTTCAACCCGCCCAACCCCCGCAGCCAGGGCCAGCTGCTGGGCATCTCGGTGGAGGACGTGACCTCCTACATCTCGCTCATCAAAGACGAGGTGGGGGTGCGTCACGAGGACGAGCTCGTCCAGGCGTTCCTCGCTCTCACCCAGCAGGTGCATCCTCTGGCGCTGGGCAACGTGAAGCGGTCAACGTCGCAGTCCCGGATGATGGGGGAGAAGCTGCTCCGGGCCCGCAAGAAGACGCAGCTGGCCGACCACGAGATCCAGCAGATCATCACCCGGCTGACCTCCGAACTCTTCTACCACGGGCACCCGATCAACCGGCGGGAGGCCCGCGACGACCTGGGTCTCAGCTTCGTCCAGGACGCTGAGCCCGAACTGGAGTCGACGATGTGGGACCTGTTCGGCGAGTACGACGGCCTCATGAACCTGAACGAGGAGTTCCAGCCCATCGACGAGGCGGTGGTCCTGGCCGGCCTGCCCGACCTGCCGCCCTTCAACGAGCCGCCGACGATCCGCCAGCAGGACCTCGGCCCCATCCCGCTGGTCTTCGTGGAGTCGGCGGGCCGGGCGGATGTCTTGGAGATGGAGCTGCAGGTGACGATGCGGAGGGACGCGCTGGGCTCGCTCGAGGCAAGCGTGGTGCGGACGGCCCGAGGTTGGAGGACCGAGTCCGAGGTGTGATCTAGCGGGGGCTGGAGGTGCCCCGCAACTCGCCGGGAAGGACCGAGCTGAACAGGTTCTCGCCCGAGGTGCCCGTGAAGCGGGGAGCGACCATGGAGCCCTGGAGCCACTGGGCGTTCGTGGTGAACGATGAGTCGTGCCGGATGTGCACCGGGTACTTCCGTGGCGGTTCCTGCTTCTTGCTCACCGGCATCTCGTCACGCCCTCCCCGTCGGCCCCCACAACCTAGGACCCAGCTTAACCCCTTCGGGCGCATGCTGGCGAGATCCCCCCAGGTGGGGGCGGGGCGCCGCAGAATGCGGCGATATGCTCGCGGTGGAGAGGAGAGTGGCCATGCACACACGAGGAGACCACGACCTGCCCTCATGGGACGGCCAGGGCGGGGGCGACCCGGAGGAAGATCCCGGCGACGAGCTGGAAGCTGCCATCGAGCAGGCCGACCATCCCTTCGCCAGCGAGTCGTTCGGCCTCACCGGCGACGAGGCGGAGGAGGGCGAGTCCCTCGACCAACGCCTGGCGGAAGAGCGCCCCGACCGGTTGGGCGACGAGGACTACGTGGCGCTCGAGGACACCGGGGAGGGCGACGAGGAGCTCGTCGGTGACGCCACCCCCGGTCACGACCCCTTCGTCGCCCCGGAGGAGGCCGCCGTGAGGATCCAGGACCGGGCACCAGGGGCCGTGGCTCACGATCCCGAACCCGCCGTCGAGGAGGAATGAGCACAGGTCCCCTTCCGGCGAACCCGAATGCAACGTCCTCGTCCTAGCTTCGCTCCGCCTGGTCCTCGATACGGTGCGGCTCCTGCCTCGTCCTCCTTGGGTATATCTGACCATCCATAAGCAGGAAGTGCCCAATTAGGAGGCTCCTAATTCTGGCGTGGAGCGACTCAACATCGTCTGTAAGTTTGTCAACTGAGACGAGCGGGGACATCCTCCGGGGGAATGGTCGGTGCAATGGCGGGCGGGGCACGAGCCCAGCCCGCGCCGTCGGCAGGCACGTCAGTAGACGGATCCTGACGTGAGAGAGGGGCGGGTGCCGAGACCTGGCACCCGCCCCTCCATGCGACCTGCGAACGGCTAGCTGGCCGTGATGGCACCCCCCATGCCGCTCCCGGCGTGGTAGATGCAGACGTACGGGAACGTCCCGGCCGTCGCCACGGTGTAGGTGTACTGGCGAGCCACCAGTGGCGGCCCGGCTCCCGGCGGGGCGTTCGGCGGCAGCGTCCCGGTGTTGAAGAAGCCCGTCGCATTCAGCGTCTGCGGGGACTTGCCCGGGGCGGCTGTCGTGGCGGTCACGCTCTCCGGGTCCTGCGGGATCGTGCCACTGCCGGCGAAGGTGGCCGTGTGCGGCGCGGCGGAGTCGTTCTCGAAGACCACCTTGTCGCCCGGCTTGACGGTGCTCGACACCGGGCTGAACGCCAGGATGTCGGTGTGCGCCGTGGAGGTGCCCATGAGCACCGTCCAGGTCTTTGACCCGTTGGCATTGGTGGTGGACTTGGCCGCCGTGCTGGCGAAGGTCTTGGCCGCCGCCTCACCTTCGGTCTGCCACTGGGCAAGCTCGGTGTCGCCCCGGGCGCTGATGGCCGCCTGGGTGTCCGCCGTGGTGCCCGCCGGAACGACGGTCACCGTCCCGGACATCTGCGCGTGGATCACGCAGTGGTACACGTAGGTGCCCGGCTTGCTGAATGCCAGGCTGAAGCTGGCCGGCTGCGGCCCCTGGGGTATCAGGCCGCTGTTGACCAGCGTGGTCCCGTCATACGGGACGGTCGCGGTCCCGGTGGGGGCGAACAGTGACGGGTTGCTGCCCGGGGCGGGCACGGGGCCGTTGTTCGGTTCGAAGGTCACCGAGTGGGGCTCCGGCCCGGCGATCTGCCAAGTGACGGTGGTCCCGGCCGTCACGGTGACCGACCCCGGCAGGTACTGCAGGATCGCGATGTTCTTGTTGGTGGGGTCGTTGAGCCCCGCCCGCAGCGACACCGCGGTCCCGGTGGGGCTGGCCGACGTTGCCGGCGCCGGGGTCGTGGCCCCGGTTGATGTGTTGGACTTACTCGAGCACCCCGCCAGAGCCAACAGACCCACCATCCCCAGCGCCATCCCCCCGCCTACTCTTCGGCTGATCCTTGGGCGTCCTTCCTCGCGTGGCATCCACCTCCCCTTTCCGGCTCTTCCCTCGGGCCAGGCCCCGGATGGGGTCGGCCTCGCCGGACATCCTGCCCGAATCGGGGGCCGGTGTACCAGGACCCGGAGCCCAATTTGGCAGGGGGCCTCAAAGATCGGGGATCAGTGGTGCGCGGGGGCGGTCGTGGTCGGGCTGGGGGTCGCAGTCGGGTTCCCGGTCGTCCCGGTCCCGTTGGTGCCGCCGCCGTAGGTGTTGAGCAGCTGGCTCATCGCAATCCACCAGGCCAGGGCGTTGGTGGTAGGCGAGACCGCCGGCGTCGGTGCGGCCACGGGCGCCGGGGCCGGCGGGACCACGGCGGCGGGCGACGGTGCCGGGGGCGTGGTGACCTTGGGGGCAGCCGTGTGCGAGGTGGCGGGCTTCACTCCCACCTTGGCCGTGACCGGCTGGGTGACCGCCGGGGACGGGTTCGGGATCGGGGGAACGTCCGCCACGCTGGCCACCTGGGGCGCCTCCGGGGAGGGCGAGGGGGCGGGCACGCTCTCGGACTTCACGGTGGCGACCGCCGGGGCGGGGCGCTGCGATGCCGAGGGGGCGAGCGGGCCGATGGCGAACACGCCCACCAGGGCCACCAGGCCGGTGGCCGCTGCCGACATCAGGATCCCGAAATGCGGCACACGCCATGCCGGGCGCCCGGTCGTCGCAGTGGACGCCGTGCGTACGGAGGTAAGGCCCGCCAGCGCGCCCAGGCGGGAGGCCCGTGCGACCGGCCTCGTGGGGGTGGCGGTGGCCGAGGTCACCGGGGTGACCGGCCGGAGGGGTGGTACGGCGGCGACCGGCCGGAGGGGTGCCACCGGGGTGACGGGCCGGAGGGGTGGTACGGCGGACGCCGCGGCGGCGGGCCGCGGGGCGGGGGCCGGGCGGGACTGGCCAATCGGGATCAGGGCCGGGCGCACGGGGCCGACGGCAGCGACCGGGCGGAGGGCCGGGGCAGCCGGGGCGGGCGGCGCCGCAGCGGCGGTGCCCCATCCGGGCACCGGCAGGATCAGCACCGGGGCGGCCTCGGCAGCGGCCGGGGCGGTCAGGCGGATCTGGCGGTCGCACTGGGCGGCGATGGCCGCGTCGTGGGTCACCATGACTATGGGCACCGTCATGCCGATGCGCCGCAGGACTGCCACTGCCTCGTCCACCAGCGCGGCATTCAGGCTGGCGGTCGGCTCATCGGCCAGGATTAGGTCGACGTTCCTCGCCAGGGCCCGGGCGATCGCCACCCGCTGCTGCTGGCCACCGGACAGCTCGGCGATGCGGCGCCCGGCGTGGGCGGTCATCTCCATCTGCCCCAGCGCCCGGGCGACGCGCTCCTCGCAGGACGACCGGGGGACCCCGGCGTCGAGCAGGGCCTGCACCAGCATCTGGCGGGGGGTCTGGTTGGGGAGCAGGCCGAGGTCCTGCGGGATCAGGGCGATGCGCCGGAGGTGGAGCTGGCGGGCCCGGTCGGTGCGCAGCTGCGACCATTCCTTGCCGAGGACCTCGACCGACCCCGAGTACGGCTCGTTGATGGTTCCCGCCAGCAGCTCGATCAGGGTGCTCTTGCCGGCGCCGCTCGGGCCGGTGATGGCGACGAGGCCGGGCCGGTCGATCTCCAGGCTGGCCAGGCTGAGAGCGTCATGGCTGGCGCCGGGGTAGCGGAACCGGAGGTCGCGAACCTTGAGGAAGCTCGTGGCGGGCACCGGACTACTCCTTCCGTAGCAGCGCCGGGCTGGCGTTCGCCGAAGCCCAGGCAGGGATCAGGGTGGCAAGGACGGCAAGCAGGATCGTGGTGGGGAACGCCGAGAGGGTGGACACCAGGGTGAAGCGGATCGGCAGGACGGTTCCCGAGCGCAGGATGAGCCCGGCGATGACGCCCAGCACCTCGCCAATGGCCCCGCCGGTGAGGCAGGGGATCAGCATCGCCCGGCAGAACTCGGCCAGCAGGGTCGAGCGCAGGACGCCGTTCTGGCGCCGGATGGCGATCTCATCGCGCCGGGAGCGCATCAGGGCGCTGCCCATGGTGTAGGTGCTGATCGCCGTCTGCAGCAGCATGGCGCCGGCGACCACGATCGTGAGCCACAGCAGGATCTCGTGGATCCGGTGCACCGGCACCAGGTTCGGCGGCAGGGGCAACGTCGGGCGGGCCACCAGGCCGTCGATCTTGGCCTGCACCCCGAAGGCGACGCTGGTCAACAGCACCGAGAAGGCCACGCCGATGACGACGGCGGCGCCTGCCGGGATCTTCCAGAACTCCCGCGGCGCACGCGATGCCGTGCGCGGTGGGGGGGACGGGGAGTAGGTGGGCGCCGGCGACCAGCGACCCGTCGTACCGCTCGAGATGGTTGCGATGGTAGCCCTCCGCGTTCGCAGTGTCAGGCCCCTCATGAGCCCCGCCCGGTAACCGGCGGCGGCGAGCACAGGGGTATGGGTCAAGGGGGTGGTTCGGGGTGGCCCGAATTGCTTAGTGCGCCGGGCGGGGGAGGCGCCCGGTGTCACCCGGAGCGGTCCGCTGCTCACGTTCAGTAATGTCGGCCGGCAGGGCCCGCCTCATAAGGACCACTCAGGGGGTCCATCCCGGCTCCCCTGGTGTTTTTACAGCTTCTTTACGGACGGTACCCGCGCTGCCATACTCGGTCGCGGGCACATGAAGACCGAAGGCGAGCAGCGAGCGGACTCCGGCTCGGCGGACGACGCCGCGGCCGAGGCTTCGCCGACCGCGCACCACAAGCTCTCGCTCCGCCCGCAGGCGCCCCACCGGTTCCGGCTGCTCAAGCGTGTCCTTGTGGGCCGCCCGCTGTCCACGGACCGCCTGGAGGAGGAGCGCCTCGGCAAGCCGACCGCCTTGGCGGTGTTTGCCAGCGACAACCTTTCCTCCTCGGCCTATGCCACCGAGGAGATCGTCCACGTCCTCGTGGAGGCGGGCGCCATCGGCGTCTTCGTCATGGTGGTGCCCATCACGCTCGCGCTGCTGGGCGTCCTGGGAATCCTGTTGTTCTCGTACCGCCAGACCATCAAGTCCTATCCCCAGGGCGGCGGCGCCTACCTGGTCAGCCGGGACAACTTCGGACCGTTGCCGGCGCAGGTGGCGGGCGTGTCGCTGCTCACCGACTACATCCTGACGGAGGCGGTGTCGGTCTCGGCGGGCACTGCGGCGCTCACATCGGTCCTGTCGGGCCTGTTCCCCTACCGGGTCCCCATCTCCTTGTTCTTCATCGTGATCCTGACCTGGGGGAACCTGCGGGGGGCCAAGGAGGCGGGACGCATCTTCGCCCTCCCCACCTACCTCTTCATCGCCATGATGGGGTGCCTCCTGGTGGGCGGCACCTACGAGGCGTTCACCGGCGGGCTGCACCACGCCCAGACCTTCGCCCAGAAGCCCGTCCTGACTTCGGTCGGGCTCTTCGTCATCCTGCGGGCGTTCTCGTCCGGCGGGGCGGCGGTCACCGGGGTGGAGGCCATCTCCAACGGCGTCCCGGCCTTCAAACCGCCCGAGTGGCGCAATGCCCGGATCACCCTGATGTGGATGGGCGCGCTGCTCGGTGTCATGTTCCTCGGCCTCTCCATCCTGGTGGCGAAGCTGCACGTGGTGCCCGACCCGACGGGCGCCAAGACGGTCCTCGCCCAGGTGGGTCACACGGTGTTCGGACACTCAGGCGTAGGGACCGCTTTCTACGTCGCCCTCCAGGTAGCCACGATGATGATCCTGGTGCTGGCGGCCAATACCAGCTACGCCGGGTTCCCGCGCCTGGCGAGCTTCATCGCCGCCGACCGCTACCTGCCCCGCCAGCTCACCCGCTACGGCGACCGCCTGGTCTACTCCAACGGCATCATCGTCCTGGCCGGGCTGGCCGCCACCCTCGTGGTGGTCTTCAAGGCGAGCGTCACCCACCTGATCCCGCTCTACGCCATCGGGGTGTTCACCTCCTTCACGTTCTCCCAGGCCGGCATGTCGAGGCACCACCTCAGGTACAAGGAGCCCGGCTGGCGGCGGGGCCTGGTGATCAACGCCATCGGGTCGGTCGTCAGTGGCCTGATGACGATCATCATCGCCGCCACCAAGTTCACCGAGGGGGCCTGGGTCATCCTCATCGTGGTCCCGCTGGCGGTGTTGGGACTCCTGGCGGTCCACCGGCACTACATGGAGGCGGCCCGCATCCTGCGGGACCCGGCCGGCAAGGTGCCGATGGACTACCCCCGCCAGCGGGTCGTCGTCCCCGTGCCGAGCGGTTCGCGGGGCGACGAGCCCATCGTGCGGGCAGCGCTCGCCTACGCCCAACGGGTGTTCCCCACCGAGGTCCGCACGACCTGCCTGGTCCGCCCGGGCGAGGATTACTCCGCCTTCCTGAAGACCGACCCCGTCGGCGACGAGGTGAAGGAGGTGGCCCTCGCCGGGGGCTCGGAGCGGGAGGCCCTCAGCGACTACATCCGCACGTTGCGCCGGGAGGTAGGCGCCGGGGAGGTCCTGAACATCATGATCCCCGAGGCGGTGACCGGGCAGCGGCTGCGCTACATCGTGAGCCAGCGCCGGCTGCAGCGGCGGAAGTCGTCGCTGATCACTGAGCCGGGCGTCGTGGTGACCAACCTGGCGCTGCACGAGGGCTACGAGGCCCTGGAGCCGGGCGAGCACGCCGCCCGCTCCCGCTCGGCATCGCCGTCGCTGCGGGCGCAGCGCCCGTGGCGCCACGTCGCCGTCGTCCTGGTGGGAGGCCTGCACAACGGCTCGCTGGCCGGCCTGCGCTACGCCCGGTCGCTGGGGGCCGACGAGCTGCGCTGCATCCACATCGAGACCGACGCCAATGAGACCGAAGCCCTGTTGGCAGAATGGGCCGCCCGGGTCCCCCGGGTGCAGCTCGAGGTGCTGCCCTCGCCCCACCGGGAGGTGAGCCGCCCGGTGTTCGAGTTGGTGCGGGGGATCCTCGATGCCAACCCCCGGACCTACGTGACGATCGTGATCCCTGAGTTCGTATGCCGGCGCTGGTGGCACCATGCCCTGCACAACCACACCGCCCTGCTGCTGAAGCGCACCTTCCTCTTCGAGCCCTCGGTGGTGGTGGCGGCCGTGCCCTACCGCCTGGACCGGCCGGCCCATGCCGGGAAGGGGACACCGGCGGGGCAGCCCCCGGCGGTGGAGAGCGTGCTGGCCCGCTGACGGGTCGGCTCCGGCCGGATGGTCGGGGGCGGGCTGGTCGGCACTGGGGCTTGTGCGGGAGAGGCTGACCGGCTCCCAGAACTTTTTGCCTCGCTCGACATGATATTCATGTTCAGCCATGCACAAATATGCGGCTGTGCTCCGCCCCGGCCGGTGGTTCGTCGGGCCGGGGCCGGACGGGCGCTCGAGCCCGGACTGAGCAGGCCCGTCAGACCGCAGGCGCGTGGCCTGCGAGCCTGCGCCCGAGCGCGATGAGTGAGGCACCTGCCGCTTCCCGCACGCGGCCCACCGGCCGGGGTGCCGCTTCCCGCCCGAGGCGGGCGGCGGCCGCTTCCCGGGCCAAGTCGCCTTGGCGCTCGGCGACGAGGCGCCCGACGAGGTAGGGGTGCATGTGGCCTCGTTCCCCGCTCTCGCTGTCCATGCCGATGATCATGGGGGCACGGCCGCCGCCGAGCGAGTGGCAGGACTGCCTATCTTCGATAAGATCCAGCCATGGCAAATGCACCGCCACTCTGGAGCGTCGTCGCCGTCTTGGTGTTCGACTCCGCCGCCGTGTTCGAGATGGCGGTGCCCTGCGAGGTCTTCGGCATCGACCGCTCCGCCATGGGCGGGCCGACCTACGAGGTCTTCATCGCCGCCGGTGACCCGCCTCCGTTGCGGACCTCCGAGGGGGGCTTCAGCATCGATACCCCCCACGGCCTCGAGGCGTTGGAGCGGGCGGGGACCATCATCGTCCCGTCGTGGCGGAACCTGCGGGAGAGACCCCCGGAGCGAGCGCTGGTGGCGCTGCGGGCGGCGTACGACCGGGGGGCGAGGATTGCCTCCCTGTGCTCGGGGGCCTTCGTCCTGGCCCATGCCGGCCTGCTGGACGGGCGCCGGGCCACGACGCACTGGATGTTCGCCGACTTCATGGCGCAGCAGTTCCCCAAGGTGGACGTGGACCCGTCGGTGCTGTACATCGACGAGGGCCGGGTGCTGACCTCGGCGGGCACGGCGGCGGGCATCGACCTGTGCCTGCACATGGTGCGCCAGGACCATGGGGCCGAGGTGGCAAATCTCTTCGCCCGCCGGATGGTGGTGCCGCCGCACCGCTCGGGTGGGCAGGCGCAGTTTGTCGAGGCTCCCGTCCCGGTGTGTGCCGGCGAGGACCCGCTGAGCGTCACCATGGCGTGGGCCATCGAGCACCTCGGCGAGCCGCTGACCGTGCGGACCATGGCGGCGCATGCCCACCTCTCCACCCGGACGTTCGCCCGCCGCTTTGTGGCCACCGCGGGGACCAGCCCCCTGCAGTGGCTGCTGGTGCAGCGGGTGACCGCGGCGCAACGCCTGCTGGAGACGACGGACTTGGCGATCGACCGGGTGGCCGAAACCTGCGGGCTGGGGACGGCAGCCAACCTTCGCCTCCACTTCAGCCGGGTCGTGGGTACCTCACCCGGTGCCTACCGGCGGACCTTCCGTCAACTCCCGACGGCCGCCGAGAGGGATTCGGGCGTCGCCGCGGTAGCCCCGTAGATCTCTGGGTGGGCCTCACGGTCGGGCGGCCTGGGCCTCGGAAATGCCGCTAGCCTCACTCCACTCCGGCGGCCAGCTCGGGATGCTCGATCTCGGGGTGGGAGGCGTCGGTGAACTCCTGGAACTCGCCGGTGACCAGGTAGGCGACCTGCTCGCCGATGTCCACGGCGTGGTCGCCCACCCGCTCGATCTGGCGGGACACCATGTGCATGGACACGCACCACCGGAGGAGGTCCTCGTTCCCGGCGGCCGCCAGCACGTCCTTCAGCATCCCCCGGTTGAGCTCGTCGATCGGTTCGTCCATTGGCGGTAGCCGGCGGCTCAACTCGGCGTCCCGCCGGGCGAAGGCATCCATGGCCGCCTCGAGCATGCGGAGGGCGAGGCTGGCCATCTCGTCGAGTTGCTCCAGGACCCCGGGCGAGCGCGGGAGGCGCTGGGCCGCGGCCCCGATCTTGGCGATGTTCACCGCCTGATCGGCGACCCGCTCGAGATGGCCGTTGATATGGAGCAGGGCGGTCAGCAGGCGGAGGTCCGAGGCCACGATGGGGCTCTGCAGGGCGAAGAGGTCGGTGACGCGCTGCTCGATGCGCAGGTAGAAGGCGTCCACCTCGTCGTCGCCCGCGATGACGGCCCTGTAGACCGCCGGGTCGTGGCCATCGAGGGCGCCAACCGCTTTCTCGAACAGGCGCTCGGCCGCGGCGGCCATCGCCTGGATGTCGTTCTCAAGCTCCGCAAGCAGGTGACGGAAGAGTGGCCGGCCCTCTGCCGCCATTCGTCCCTCCTCCCGCCGCCGGACCGTCTCCGCTGATGAACCTACCCAGATTGTCGCCTCAAGGCGGCGGGGTGATCTGGCCGAAGTCATAACCATGCGCTGGTTGTTGGTCGCCGGGGCCGTTGCGCTGGTGGCGGCGCTCAGCTTTGTGTTGCTCAGGGCTCCCTCGGGGCTCGATCGACGGTATGGCCCCGACGGCGTCGTGCTCGGCAGTCCGCAGCCCGCCGAGGGGGACCCAGCACCGCCCGGCCCCTCGCCCTGCCCGACGCTGGCCCCCACCAAACCCGCACCCTCGACGATTGCCTGCGGCCCGGCGGCCGGTCCGGGCAACGGCACCGGTGCCGACGGCGTCTGTACGGGCGCCGAGACCGCGCCTCCGTGCGGGCCGGGAGCGGTGCCGGGGACCTACTACGCCTACTCGCTGCCGCTGCGCTGTGACGGGCTAGTGGTCTTCGACGGCAAGGTGTGGAAGTCGGAGCTGCCGCCGCCCTTCGCCGGACCGACCGAGGACGTGTGGATGGCGCTCACTCCGGGCGGTGGGGGGGTGGGCTTCATCAGCGTCCGAGGCGACGTGGGCTTCACGCTAGAGTCGGCGAGCCCGTCACTGCCGCCCGCCCCACCGTGCCCCGCGACGCCGTAGCCCGACGCCAAGGTTCGTAGTCGGGGATCTTCTGGTACCAGCTCAAGGCGCAACCTGCCGAGTTCTCGCCTACTCGTCCACCCTTGCCGCCGCGGTCGATTCGCTCAGCGGCGGTCCGCCCCTCCCTGTGAGCTCCCGGTAAACCAGGCTGCATCATGGGGGCATGGAAGGTATCCGCATCACCCGGACCCTCGTGCTGCCCGAGGGCGAACTCGACGTCCGCTTCTCGCGCAGCGGCGGGCCGGGCGGGCAGAACGTCAACACCCGGGACACCCGGGTGGAGGTCGTGTTCGATGTCGCCGGCTCGCCCTCGCTCGGCCCCCGGCAGCGGGCGCGGCTCCTCCAACAACTGGCGGGCAAGCTGGACACCGAAGGCCGCCTCCACGTCGTCGCCTCGGACGAGCGCAGCCAGGCCCAGAACCGGGAGCTGGCAACGGCCCGCTTCGCCGACCTGGTCCGGGAGGCGCTGAAGCCCGACCCGCCCCCCCGGCGCCCCACCCGGCCCTCCCGGGCCTCCCGGGAGCGCCGGATCGAGACCAAGCGGGTGGCCGGCCGGCGCAAGCGGGAGCGCCGGACGATCCCGGACGACTGAGGACGCCGTCGCCCACTTCATCTCGGGGACATTTGTCCCACTGGCCGGGACAAATGTCCCCCACCTCCGCCGCCCTGGGCTGTGGGAGCCGCGCACCGGACGTCGGCTAGGCTGGTCCGCATGACCGCCCAGTTCATCTTCACCATGCGCAACCTCCGCCGGGTCCACCCGCCGGACAAGGAGGTGCTGCGCAGCATCAACATCTCGATGTTCCCGGGCGCCAAGATCGGGGTCCTGGGGGCCAACGGGGCGGGCAAGTCCTCCCTGCTTCGGATCATGGCGGGCGAGGACGACGGCTACCAGGGCGAGGCCCGCCTGACGCCCGGCTTCACTGTCGGGTTCCTGCCCCAGGAGCCCCGCCTCGATCCGTCCAAGGACGTCGCCGCCACGGTGGCCGAGGGGCTGGGGGAGGCCAAGGCCCTGGTGGACCGCTACAACGCCATCTGCGAGGCGATGGGCGACCCGGATGCCGACTTCGACGCCCTCCTCACCGAGCAGGCCGAAGTGCAGGACCGCATCGACGCCGCCGACGCCTGGGAGGTGGACCGGCGCCTGGAGATCGCCATGGACGCCCTCAACCTCCCGCCCGGCGACGCCAGCGTCGCGACCCTGTCGGGCGGGGAGCGGCGCCGGGTGGCCCTCTGCCGCCTGCTGCTCACCAAGCCCGATCTGCTGCTGCTGGACGAGCCCACCAACCACCTGGACGCCGAGTCGGTGGCCTGGCTGGAGCGCACGCTGCAGGACTACGCCGGCACGGTGGTGGCGGTGACCCACGACCGCTACTTCCTGGACAACGTCGCCGGGTGGATCCTCGAGCTGGACCGGGGCCACGGCATCCCTTGGGAGGGCAACTACTCGTCGTGGCTGGACCAGAAGCAGCAGCGCCTGGCCCTGGAGGAGAAGGCCGACGCCCGCCGCCAGCGCACCCTGCAGCACGAGCTGGAGTGGATCCGGCTGTCGCCCCGGGCCCGCCAGGCCAAAGGCAAGGCCCGCCTGAACAGCTACGAGGAGCTGATGGCCGAGGCCGAGTCGGCGCCGGACCGGGCCGAGCGCCTGGAGATCGCCATCCCGCCCGGGCCCCGGCTGGGCGAGCTGGTGCTGGAGGTCGAGCACCTGACGAAAGGCTACGGCGACCGACTGCTGATCGACGATCTTTCCTTCTCGCTGCCCCGGGCGGGCATCGTCGGGGTCATCGGGGCCAACGGGGCGGGCAAGACCACCCTGTTCCGCATGATCACCGGGGCCGAGGAGCCCGACGCCGGCACGCTCAAGCGGGGGCCGACGGTGCAGATCGCCTACGGGGACCAGAGCCGGGAGGCGCTGCGCGGCGAGCTGACGGTCTACCAGGAGATCACCGGGGGCCAGGACCTGCTCACCGTCGGGGGCCGGGAGATGCACGGCCGGGCCTACGTGGGATCGTTCGGGTTCAAGGGCACCGACCAGCAGAAGCCGGTCGGGACGCTGTCCGGGGGCGAGCGCAACCGGCTGCAGCTGGCCAAGGTGCTGCTGGCCGGGGGCAACCTGCTGTTGCTGGACGAGCCAACCAACGATCTCGACGTCGACACCCTCCGGGCGCTGGAGGAGGCCCTGCTGGCCTTCCCGGGCTGCGCGGTGGTCATCACCCACGACCGCTGGTTCCTGGACCGCATCGCCACCCACGTGCTCGCCTTCGAGGGCGACTCGGAGGTGCGCTGGTTCGAGGGCAACTTCTCCGACTACGAGGCCGACCGCCACCGCCGCCTCGGAACTGACGCCGACCAGCCGCACCGGTTGCGCTACAAGCCCCTCGTGCGGGCCTGAAGAGGAGCCGGGCGATGGCGGGCGGGAGCCTCATCTGGATTTCAGGCGCCTCGGGCGGCATCGGCCAGGCCCTGGTGCGCACCGTGCCGTGGCCGGACGCCCGCGTCATCGGCATCAGCCGGCGGGAGGCGCCCGGGATCGCCACCGTCCAGGCCGATCTCTCGGACCCGGAGCACTGGGAGCGGGTGGCCCTGTCGTTTGCCGAGGAGGCCAAAGGGTTCACCGGCGACCGGGTCGTCTTCATCCACGCCACCGGCACGCTGGACCCGATCGGCTTCGCCGGCGAGGTCAGCGGGACTTCCTATATGAGCAACGTCGTCCTGAACAGCGCCGCCCCCCAGGCCCTCGGCCACCTGTTCCTGGCCGAGACCGCCGGGCTGAGCGCCCGCCGCCACCTTGTGATGCTCACCTCGGGCGCCGCCAAGAGCGTGTACCCGGGGTGGTCGTCCTACGGGGCAGGGAAGGCGGCCATCGATCAGTGGGTGCGCGACGTGGGCGCCGAGCAGGACCTCCGGGGTGGGGGAGCGGAGGTCATGGCCATTGCCCCGGGCACCATCGACACGGGGATGCAGGCCGAGCTGCGGGCCACCGCCGAGCGGGACTTCCCCAGCCGCCAGAAGTTCGTCGACCTGCACGCCCAGGGCAAGCTGACGCCCCCCGACGAGGCGGCGGCCAAGATGTGGGCCCTCCTGGGCACGGGGCTCCCCAACGGGAGCATCATCGACCTCCGGGACCCGCCGAAACCCTGAGCGAGCGGTGCAGTCGTGCGTATGGTCTCTCGCGAGGTTCCTCATGGTTGAGCTGGGCGCCCGGGCGGTCATTGGCGTGCAGGACCCCATCCGGGTCGGCGAGGTCTCCGAGCCACAACCGGACCTCTTCGTTGCCCGCAACCCCGGTTCGGCGTCTGGAGCGTTCCTGCCTCCGCCCGGCTTGCCCGCGGCGGGCTCAAAGTTAGTTAGCGTAACTAACTACCGTGGTAGCATGGCTGCGTGCCCGCCGCCCTCCGCCCGCCTGCTCCCGCCGCCACCGATCCGGTCGCGGTGGCCGAGGCGCTCCGGCTTTCCGCCACCCGCCTCGCCCGCATCCTGCGCCGCCAGGACGCCGAAGCCTTGCCGCCCACGCTGGCCTCGGCCCTCAGCTCGATCGCGTGCGAGGGGTCGCTCAGCCTGAGCGAGCTGGCCGCCCGGGAGCAGGTCGCCCCGCCCACCATCACCCGGGCCGTCGACAAGCTGGCGGCCCGGGGCCTCGTGACAGCCCAGACCGACCCCAATGACCGCCGGGTGCGCCACGTCCGGCTGAGTCCGGCTGGGCGGCGCTACGTCCAACGCAGCCGCTCCGCCAAGACCGCCTGGCTCGCCACCGAGCTGGTGGCGCTGCGCCCCGAGGAGCTCGCCTGCCTGGCTGCCGCCGCCCCGATCCTGGAGCGCCTCGTCGAGGGGGGGCGGTGAGGGCCCGCCTACGGGCCGGCGCCCGCTCCACCTTCTCCTCACTGCGGGTGCGCAACTTCCGCCTGTTTTTCGCCGGGCAGCTGGTCTCCCAGGTGGGCAACTGGCTGACCACGGTGGCCCTCACCCTCCTTGTCCTGCACCGGACGCACAGCGGCCTGGCCATCGGGGTCCTCGTGGCCTGCCAGTTCGCCCCGCTCCTGGTGCTGGGGCCATGGGCGGGGCTGATCGCCGACCGGGCGGACAAGCGCCGGCTGCTCCTCGTCACCCAGGCCCTCGAGATGGCCCAGTCGGGCGTCCTCGCGGCGCTCGCCTTCCTCCACGCCGCCCCCCTCCTGGCCTTCTACGGCACCGCGCTGGCGGGCGGCTTCATGCTGGCCTTCGACAACCCGGCCCGGCGCTCCTTCGTGCCCGAGCTGGTGTCCGAGGACCAGGTCCAGAACGCAGTCAGCCTCAACAGCGCCCTGATGAACGGCTCCCGGATCGTAGGCCCTGCCCTCGCCGGGCTGCTGGTGATCACGGTGGGATACGGGTGGGGATTCGCCGGCGACGCCGCCTCCTACCTGGCCGTGCTCCTGGCCCTCTGGATGATCCGTCCGCCCGAGCTCTACCGCTCCCCGGCGGCGCCCCGGGGGCGGGGCCAGATCCGGGAAGGCTTGCGCTACGTGCGGGCGACGCCGGAGCTCTTCGTGCCCCTGGCGATGCTGGCCATCATCGGTACGCTCACCTTCAACTTCTCGGTGGTCATGCCGTTGCTGGTGGAGCGCACCCTGCACGGCAGCGACGCCTCCTTCACCCTCATGTACTCGGTGCTCAGCGTGGGTGCCCTGCTGGGCGCCCTGGGGGCCGCCCGGCGGCGCACCGTGGACATCCGCATGGTCGTCGTGGCCGCCGCCGGGTTCGGCGCCGCCATGCTGGTCTTCGGGTCGGTGCCCGGCCTGGCGGCGGGCTTTGTGGTGGCGGCGGTGGTGGGTTTCACCAGCGTGAGCTTCATGACCCTGTCCACCGCCATCGTCCAGGTGCGGGCGCACCCGGCGATGCGCGGCCGGGTGATCGCCCTCCAGTCGATGCTCCTGCTGGGCACGACCCCCTTCGGCGGCCCGCTGCTGGGCGTCATCTGCGACGCTTTCGGCGCCCGGGCGGGCGTAGCCCTCGGGGGCCTGGCGGCGCTGGTGGCCGCCGGGTTGGGGTTTGTGGCGGGCCGGCGGGTCACGACCTACCGGATGGCAACATCGCCGGTGGTGGCCCTGGAGGAGGTGGTGGGCAGCGAGGTGGACGCGGCCTGACGCCGGCCCCTTCTGAGCCGGGCCGGTTACGTGCGGGGCAGGAGCACCCCGAGCTGGTGCAGCACGCGGGCGAGGGGAGCAGGCCCGCCCCGGACGACAAGGCGGGTCTGGGTGCCGTCGTCCAGCCCCACGGCCAGGACGCAGCTCATCCGGAACAGCCGGGGCACGACCTCGGCCCAGCGCACGCTGGCGAACGCGATCGAGATCCGGCGCCCGCCGTGGCGGCGGCTGTAGCTGTCCGGCCGCCAGGCCAGCTCCTCGGTGCTGATGTACAGCCGGCCGCTGTAGGTGCCGACCGGGCGCTGCATGCCCCGGCGCCGGCTGGCGTCCGGCTGCAGGCCACCCCGGCGGACGAGGGCATCGAGCGACAGGGCTCCGGGGCAGGCGAACAGGGTGCCCTTGGGGCCCCGGGCATTGCGGGCGGCGTCCAAGCCCCGGGCCGTCCCGGCCACGAGGGCCACGAGGACGACCTCGGCCCCGACACTGAGGAGCACGTGATCGGCCATGCGGGCGGCATCATCGCGCAGGCCCATCGCCGGTCGGCTGCGACCCGTCCCGGACCGCCGACGCGATGGCTGCCGCCCAGAGGGCATACCCCTCGTCGTCCGGGTGGTACCGGTCGTGTGCGAAATATCGCTCCGGGTGGTCGCGGAATGCCTGCCCGGTACGGGCGGCGACGTCGGCGTAGATGGCCCCCGACCGGGCGGCAAGGCGGCGGACGTCGGCATTCATCCGCCGGCCCCGCCAGCCGGCGATCGCCCGGAGCGGCTGCGGCACCCGGGGGCTGGTCCCCATGTCCGGTATGCCCACGACCACGACCTGGCGGACGGGAGGCAAGCCGGCGAGCAGGGCGGCGTAGTCCCGGCGGAACGCCGAGCGGCGGGTGAGGTGGGTGACGTCGTTGGCGCCGATGCTGATCATCACCACCGTTGGCCGGGCGGCGGCCAGCCTGGGGAGCTGGCTGTGCAGGACGTGGGCGACCCGGTCGCCCGAGTGGCCCAGGACGGTAAGGGCGACGGGCCGGCCGAGCAGACCGGCGGTGCGCACCGCCACCGTGCCGTCGAGGGAGCTGGCGCCCAGCCCGGCGGCCGTGGAGTCGCCCAGCCACACCACCGTGTCGGTAGGCACTCCGGGTGGCCCGGCGGGCATGCCCTGCGGGAGGGGCGGGCCGGGGGAGGGGGCAGGCCCGCGGCGGGCGACGAGGACCTCGGCCACCATCAGGCCGGCGAAGGCGGTGACCCCGGTGCCCAGGCCGACCAGCGCCCTGCGGAGGAGGCGACCGGGGGTCAACGAGACCAGCGGGCTACGGCAGGCTGCCGGCTGAGAAGTGGTCGATGGCCCACCCTAGCCCGTCATCCCACGACTCGATGCCCGCGGTCCCCGCCGGCAGGGCGGCGGTGTCGGTGTAGCTGAGGTTCCAGGTGGAGGGCTCGGCGGTGCCGTCCTTCCACACCCGGACCTGGATGGTGGCCGTCGAGCCCGAGTTGGTGACCCGCACCCGCTGCCAGTAGGCGGTGCCGTTGACCGCCGGGAAGGCGACCGAGGCCACCCGGGCCTCGGTCCCGCCGCTCATCTTCATGACGTTGATCTCCGCTCCCGAGACCGGGGAGTCCAGCCCGGCCACGTAGAAGCTGGTGGCGGACGAGTAGCGCAGCAGCAGGTGGCCGCAGTCGTTGGCGTAGTCGCCCGACGTGTAGCGGTCCACGGCCTCGGCGTTGAGCGAGGTGGCGCTGCCGAGCGTGACCCGGGCGGTCGCCATCGAGTTGGAGCCCTGGACGCGGCCCTGGTTGCCGGCCACCGAGAGCACCGAGGCCGCGCCGCTCTGCAGGCCCCAGAGATGGCCGTCGCTGGCGGTGCCCCAACCGTTGGTCACCGACCCCCGGGTGAAGGTGTCCAGGGCGACGATCGTCCCGGCGGCGATGGGGAACGACGGCGCCGCGGCCACGGCGATCGAGAACGGGGCGGTGAAGGCGGTCCCCACCGAGTTGGCCGCCGAAACGCTGAAGGTGAAGGTGCCGTCGGCGGTCGGCGTGCCGGACAGCAAGCCGGTGCTGGCGAGCCCCAGGCCAGGCGGCAGCGACCCCGTGGCCACCGCGAAGACGGGCGCCGGGCTGCCGCTGGCGCTGAAGCTGTAGGAGTAGACGACCCCGGTGGTGGCCGTGGGGGGCGGGCTGGCCGCGGTGAACGCCGGGGCGCTGGTGCCGGTGCTGACCGCCACGGTCAAGCTCGCCGAGGTGACGGTGCCCGCCGAGTTGGAGGCGGACACCGAGAAGCCGAAGGTCCCGGTGGTGGTCGGCGTGCCGGACAGCACGCCGCCGGCGGACAGCGTCAGGCCGGGCGGCAGCGACCCCGTGGCCACCGCGAAGCTGGGTGCCGGGCTGCCGCTGGCGGCGAACGTGTACGAGTAGGCCATCCCGGTGGTAGCCGATGGCGGCGGGCTGTCCGCCGTGAAGGCGGGGGCGGTGGCCGCGGTGGACACGACGAGGGTGTAGGTGGGCGACAGCGCGGTCCCGCCCGGGTTGGACGCGGCCACGTCGAAGACGGAAGAGCCGGCGGTGGTCGGCGTCCCGGAGAGCACCCCGGCGCTCGAGAGCGACAGCCCCGGGGGGAGGCTGCCCGTGCCCAGGCTGAAGCTGGGTGCCGGGCTGCCGCTGGCGGCGAAGGCGTAGCTGTAGGCCAGGCCGACGGTGGCGCTGGTCGAGGGGCTGGCAGCGGTGAACACCGGGGCCGAGGGCGCCGCCGAGAGGTTGCCCGCCGAGAAGTGGTCGATGGCCCAGCCCGCCCCGTCGTCCCAGGACTCGACGCCCGCCATGCCGGCGGGCAGGGGGGCGGTGTCGGTGTAGCTCAGGTTC
>DASTWV010000014.1 GCA_035765775.1 Actinomycetota bacterium
CTGGGCGGCATGAGGAACGGGGTCATGCGATCCGTGGAGACATAGTGTTTGGCCATGCCCCCATTCGCGCACACTTCCGGGGGAAGGTGTTGGATTTCGCGATTGCTAGTTTGAGGCCTCGATTTTGCGACACCCTGTATAGGGGCCTCAGCACTCACAGACTCCCTTTAGGCCGGCTTCTGGCGGCTCCCCCGCTTCGCCCCAGCCCCTGCCCGGCCCGCCCCTGCCCGGCCCGCCCCCGCCCGGCCCGCACCAACTCCGGGACCCGCTCCGGCAGCCCCCGCCCGGACCGGCAGCAGCGGCCGCAGGTAACGGGCCGTGTACGAAAGGTCCGAGCCGGCAATCACCTCCGGCGGCCCCTCGGCCACCAGCTCGCCCCCCGCTCCCCCGCCCTCCGGGCCGAGGTCGATGATCCAGTCGGCGGTCTTCATCACATCGGTGTTGTGCTCGATCACGATGACGGTGTTCCCCTTGGCCACCAGGCCGTCCAGCACCGCCAGCAGCTTGGCGACGTCCTCGAAGTGCAGGCCGGTGGTGGGCTCGTCGAGGATGTACAGCGTCCGGCCCGTCGCCCGCTTGGCCAGCTCGGTGGCCAGCTTCACCCGCTGCGCCTCGCCGCCCGACAGCGTGGGGGCGGGCTGGCCCAGGCGCACGTAGCCCAGGCCCACCCCGTGCAGCGTCTCCAGGTGGCGGGCAATGGGCGGGATGGCGGAGAAGAAGCCCAGCGCCTCCTCGACGCTCATCTCCAGCACGTCGCTGATGCTCTTCCCCTTGTAGTGCACCTCGAGGGTGTCCCGGTTGTACCGCCGCCCCCGGCAGACCTCGCAGGTGACGTACATGTCGGGCAGGAAGTACATCTCGATCTTGATCTGGCCGTCGCCCTGGCAGTTCTCGCACCGGCCCCCCTTGACGTTGAAGGAGAACCGCCCGGGCAGGTAGCCCCGCACCCGGGCCTCGGCGGTCTGGGAGAACAGCGTGCGGATGTGGTTGAACATCCCCGTGTAGGTGGCCGGGTTGGAGCGGGGCGTCCGGCCGATCGGCGACTGGTCGATGTCGATCACCTTGTCCACGAGGTCCAGACCCTCGATGCGCTTGTGGCGCCCGGGGAGCAGCTTCGCCGAGCGCAGCAGGTGGCGGTGCACGCCCCGGAAGAGGATGTCGTTGACCAGCGTGGACTTGCCCGACCCCGAGACGCCGGTCACCACAGTGAACAGCCCGATCGGGAAGCGGACGTCGATGCCCTTCAAGTTATGTTCCCGGGCACCCCGTACCGTGATCCAGCCCCGCTCCGGCTTCCGCCGCTCCGCCGGGACGGGCACCGACCGCCGCCCGGACAGGTAGGCCCCGGTCAGCGATGACCGGTCCGCCTTCAGCCCCTCGAAGGAGCCCGAGTACACGATCCTGCCCCCGTGCTCCCCCGCCCCCGGGCCGATGTCGACGACGTGGTCGGCGGCCGCCATGGTCTCGGCGTCGTGCTCGACGACGATGAGCGTGTTGCCCAGGTCCCGTAGCCGCACCAGGGTGTCGATCAGGCGCCGGTTGTCCCGGGGGTGCAGGCCGATCGAGGGCTCGTCCAGGATGTAGAGCACGCCCACCAGGCCGCTGCCGATCTGGGTTGCCAGGCGGATCCGCTGGGCCTCGCCGCCGGCCAGGGTGGCGGCCCCCCGCTCGATGGTCAGGTAGTCGAGGCCGACGTCCACCAGGAACCCGAGCCGGGCGTCCACCTCCTTCAGGATGCGGCCGGCGATCGCCCGCTCCCGGTCGGTCAGCTCCAGGGACCCGAGGAACTTCGCCGCCTCCTGGGCGGACAGCTGGGACAGCTCCCAGATATTCCTGCCGCCCACCGTGACGGCGAGCGACTCCGGGCGGAGCCGGGCACCGTGGCACGACGGGCAGGGCACCTCGCGGAAGTACTGCTCGATGCGCTCCCGGGTGGTGTCGGACTCGGCCTCCTGCCGGCGGCGCTCCAGCCAGGGGATGACCCCCTCGAAGGTGGTGTGGTACTGGCGCACCCGGCCGTAGCGGTTCTTGTACTTGATGAAGACCTCGGCGGCGCCGGTGCCGTAGAGGACGGCGTCCCGCTGCTCGGGGGTCAGCGCAGACCACGGGGTCGAGGTCGAGAACCCGAAGGAATCCGCCACCGCCTCCAGCATGCGGTCGAAGTACTCCAGCCGCCCGCTGGACCATGGGCTGATGGCCCCCTCGAGCACCGACCGGTCCGGGTCGGGCACTACCAGCTCGGGGTCGGCCTCCAGGTGGACCCCGAGGCCGTCGCAGCGGGGGCAGGCCCCGTAGGGGGTGTTGAACGAGAAGTTGCGGGGCTGCAGCTCGTCGAATGACAGCCCGCAGGTGAGGCACGCGGCCTTTTCCGAGAACAGCATCGTCTCCCCGGCATCCACCAGCTCGACGCCCACGATGCCCTCGGTGAGCCCCAGGGCGGTCTCCACCGAGTCCGCCAGCCGCCGGCCGATGTCGTCTTTGAGCACCAGGCGGTCGACGATCACGTCGATGTCGTGCTTGTAGTACTTGTCCAGGCGGATGTTGTCGGCCAGGTCCATCACCTTGCCGTCCACCCGGGCCCGGGCGAATCCCTTCCCGGCGAGGTCGGACAGCACCTTCTCGAACTCGCCCTTCTTCCCCTGGGCGATGGGCGCCAGGACCTGGAACCGGGTCCCCGGGGCCAGCGCTATGACCTGGTCCACGATCTGGCTGGGCGACTGCCGGGCGATGGGCCGCCCGCAGTTCGGGCAGTGCGGCTGGCCGATGCGGGCATAGAGCAGGCGCAGGTAGTCGTAGACCTCGGTGATCGTCCCCACCGTCGATCTCGGGTTCCGGGAGGCCGACTTCTGGTCGATGGAGATCGCCGGCGACAGGCCCTCGATGAAGTCGACGTCGGGCTTCTCCATCTGGCCGAGGAACTGCCGGGCGTAGGCTGAGAGGCTCTCGACATAGCGCCGCTGGCCCTCGGCATAGATTGTGTCGAAGGCGAGCGACGACTTCCCCGACCCGGACAACCCGGTGAAGACGATGAGGGCGTCCCGGGGCAGCTCGAGGTGGACGTCCTTGAGGTTGTGCTCGCGGGCACCCCTGATCGTCAGTTTGCTCATGAGGTGGGAGGCGGGGCCTCCCGAGGGCGGTGTCACGCCCGCCATTGTGCCTCGCACAACACAAGGGGCCGCATAATCCGGGGCGATGAACCTGACGCTGGTGGCCGTGATCGAGGTCGCCCTCCTCGCCGCCGGGGCCGTGGCCGCCGCCCGCCTAGTCCAGCGGGTGGGCACCGGCGAGCGCAAGGTGGTCCTGCTGGTGGCCGCCTCGATCTGGCTGGTCGCCTTTGGCCTCGTCCCCTTCTTCGCCTTCGCCCTGCTAGCCCCGGGCGGGCACGCCGGTCAGGCCGGGGCGGGGACCTTCGAGAACGGCGTCCTCAACGCCGTGCCCTTCGTCCTCGTGGCCTCGCCCCTGCTCGGCGTGCTCCACGGGCTGCGGATCACGGGGCGGCGCCCCCGCACGTAACGCCCGGCATCCTCTAACTGTGGTGCCGCAGTGCGGGTGTCCGGATTCTCAGCCCAGCGTGGCAGTGGCCGCCGTGGCCCCCGAGGCGTCGAGGAGCACCACGGAGTGGATGTCGCTCACCGTAACGTTGACCGATCGCCCCCAGCTCCCCGACCCGCTGTGCATCGGGAAGCTGCCGATCGCCAACCGCTGGCCGCTGGCCAGGACGAGCATGCAGGTGTAGGCGCCGCTCGCCTCCCCGCCCTTCACGGTCATGAAGACCCAGGAGGGGTTGCCTGAGCGGGCGTAGACCTCCCCGCTCACCATCTCACCGCCGCCGTTCAGGCCGGCGTTCAGGAACGCTGCCTCGCGCACCGCTACCGTGCCGCCGCCGCTGAGGCGGCCGGGCAGCAACCCGATGGCCAACCCGACGATGAAGGCCACGCTGGCGGTGGCTGCCATCCAGCGCAGCCGCCGTCCCAGCCAGAAGCCGGAGCCCCCGGGACGCATGCCCTTCGTCACCCGCTGGGCGAAGCCGGCGGGCGGCTCGATCTCGGGGGCCATGGCGAGGAGGGCGTCGCCGGCGTCGGCCAGCTCCTTCACCACCCGCCGGCAACCGGCACACCCGTCGAGGTGCGCCAGCACGTGCGCCCGCTGGTCGCCGGGCAGGATCCCGAGCGCCAGCTCGGGGGCCAGCTCCTCCACCTCGGCGCAGGTCAGTTCCGGGGAAACATTCACGGCGACACCGATCCTTCGGCCAGCATGCCCCGCAGCTTGCGCATCCCCGCCCGGATCCGGGTCTTCGCCGTCCCGAGCGGCACTCCCTCCATGGTGGCGATCTCCTGCGCCGTCCGGCCGTAGAACGCCGCCAGGACCAGAGCCCGGCGCTGGTCCACCGGGAGCAGGCGGACCGCCCCCCGGACGTCCCGCGCGGTCTCGGCCCGCACGGCGTTCTCCGCCGGGCCGGGTTCCTCGCTGAAGATCTCCCACTCCGCGATGGTGCCGGGGTCCATCGGGGTCGCCCGGTGCAGGCGCAGGCTGTCGATGGCCAGGTTGCGGGTGATGGTCAGCAGCCAGGTGGCCACGGTCCCCCGGCGCGGGTCATAGGCGGAGGCGTTGCGCCAGGCCCGGGTCAGGGCCTCCTGGGCGATGTCCTCGGCCAAGCTCGGGTCCCCGACGATCGACATCGCCAGGCCGTACACCCGGGCCTGGAAGCGCTGCACGAAGGCCCCGGCGGCGGCGCGCTCGCCGAGGCCCATGGCCGCCAGAAGGGCCTCGTCCGAAGGCGTCGATGTCCCGTCCGCCCGTTGCCGCACACCCGATACTACGTACGGCGCGCTGAGAGAGTTCATCGTGGGGGCCAACGGGGCAGATTTTTCGGCGTATCCGCCCTCCTTCCAGGAAGAAGTACGGATGGCAAGCCCGCAGGGATTTCGGTCGTCCGGTTCGGGGCCTGGTTCTCAGGTCTGGTTGAGGCCTAGTTGGGAGGCGCCGAGACCAGCGTCACTGCGGCCTGGTGGGGCCGGCCGGCATCATCCACCCACCCCACCTGCACGGCGTCCCCGGCATGGTGGCCCGCCAGGATCGAGGTCAGCGAGCCGGTCGAGGTCACCGCGGCGCCGTCGACGGACACGATGATGTCCCCGGCGGCGATGCCCGCCTGCTGCGCCGGATCACCCGGGGTGACCTGCGCCACGTACGCCCCGGCGGCCACCGGCGGCCGGTATCCGGGATTCGTGGCCACGACGCTGCCGAGGTCCTCGACGGCGACCCCCAGGAAGCCGGGGAGCTGAGAGGGGTTGCTGGAGTTCACCCGGCCCGCCAGGATGTCCTGGGCGATGGCGACCGCCCGGTTGATGGGGATGGCAAAGCCCACGCCGGTGCCCGTGCTGAAGCGCAGCCGGGAGGAGGCCGCGGTGTCCATGCCGATCACCTGGCCGAGCGTGTTGGCCAGCGGCCCGCCCGAGTCCCCGGGCTGCAACGGGGCGTTGATCCGGATGAGCCCGGCGAGGTTCTCCGAGCTCCCGGTCGAGGAGTCGGACGCTGTGATCGACTGGTTGAGGGCCACCACCTGGCCCGGGGCGACCGAGGGCGGCCCGTTGGCCCCCAGCGCATTGCCGAGGGCGAGCACCGAATCGCCTACCGCCACGCTCGAGGAGTTCCCGAGTGGCGCCGGCGCCAGGCCTGACGCCCCCACCATCCGCACGACGGCGATGTCATCGGTCTTGTCGGTCCCGACCACCAGGCCGGTGTAGGCCCGGCCCGTGCTGATGACCAGGACCCGGATGGCCACCGCCCCGGCGATGACGTGGTTGTTGGTCAGCACCACGCCGTCCGGGCCGATGACGATCCCGGTGCCGGCGGCACTCGATCCCGCCCCAAGATTGGAATCGACGTCCACGATGCTGGGCGTCAGGCGGGCGGCAATCGCCGCCGCGCTGAGCGGGGCGGTGGCCGGGGCAGCCGCCGGTGGCCTCGGCGCCGGCGACGGTGCCAGCACGGGCGATGGGACCACCACCGCTGAAGGCGGCGGGGAAGGCTCCGGGGAGGGGCTCGGCGCTGGGGCGAGGGTCGGGGTGGGCGATGCCAGCGGGGTCAGGGACGGCGCGACCCCGCCCACGAGGTTGGTGCCGCCCGGGTTGATCACCGCCGCCGCCGTGAGTCCGGCGACCACGGCAAGCGCCAGCGCCACGACGATGCCCAGGATGGCGAGGCCCGTGCGCTTCTTGGGGGGTGGCGGCGGCCGCCACGGGCTGGGGGGCGGCCACCCTCCGCCGGCACCTCCGCCATATCCGCCGCCGTATCCCGGAGGCACCCAGGCCGGCCCGCCTGGAGCGCGCGGAGGCAGGGCCGGGAGGGGTTGGGTGGACTGACCGTCGGCGCCCACGCCGCAAGTATCACACTCCCGCCTGGTGCCCCCCTGAGGGATCGTGGCCGTCCCGCAGCACGAGGCGGGGTCGGGCCAGCACCCGCAGGTCGGCGGCCGGGTCCCCCTCCACCAGCACCAGGTCGGCGGCGGCGCCCGCCGCCACATGCCCCCGGCCCTCGAGGCCGAGGTACGCCGCCGCGCCGGAGGTGGCCGCCGCCAGGGCGGTCTCCACGCTCATCCCTGCCTGCACCAGCAGGGCCAGCTCGGCCGGGTCGATCCCCGCCGGCGGGCCGGCGTTGCCCATGTCCGTGCCGTAGACCACCCGGCCGCCCCCCGCCAGGAATCGCCGTAGGTTGTCTATCCGGGCCGGCGAGGGATCGATGTGGAGCGTCGGGACGACGACCATCCCGGCTTCGACCATGCGTTCCATAACCGCCTGCGGGACCGCCTCGTCGCTCCAGAGGCCGTGGGCCAGCTCGTCGACACCGGCGTCGAGCGCCCGGACGAGCTCGGCGAGGGCCCCGCAGTGGCTGGTCACCCGCAGACCGAGGCCGTGGGACGCCTCGACCACGGCGCCCAGCACGTCCGGCGGCAAGGTCGGACCTGCCCGCGGCTCCTGGGCCACCTTGATGACCGCGGCACCCCAGCCGGCCAGCTCACCCACCGCCGCCCGGGCCTCCCCCGCCGAGCGCACTTCGAGGGCGCTGCCCCGGGGGCACCACCGGGCGCGGGAAGGGTAGCCTCGGGGCGAGGTCAGCATCGGCCCGGCGGCCAGCAGCCGGGGCCCGGCGGCCGGGTCCGCCGCTAGTGCCTGGCGGAGCCCGTGGATCGTGCGCCGCTCCCAGCCGAGGTCGCGGGCGGTCGTGATCCCCCCGGCCAGCACCCGGGCGGGCCGGACCAAGCCGAGGTGCACGTGGGCGTCGATGAACCCGGGCAGCAGCGTGCAGCCCGCACCGTCGACCACCCGGGCTCCGGCGGGCACCTCGACGGTGCCCGGCGGGCCGACCGAGGTGACCCGGCCATCAGCCACCACCACGGTCCGCGCCCCGGCGAAGCGCTCTCCGTCAAAGAGCGCGACGCCGAGAAAGGCGCGGGTGCCGCTCAGCGGTAGCTGTACGGGATGGCCGCGATCTGGTCCGAGCTCACCGTCCCGAAGTTGAACGACTCCACGTTGAGCACCCCGGAGACCAGCGTGCCGTTGGGGGCCGGCCCGGTGAACCCGACTTGGATCGTCCCAGTCTGACCGGGCTGCAGCACCAGCGGGGCGTAGGCGCCGGTGATCCCCTCGAGCGCCGACCAGATGTTGCCGGTCGTGGACGACACGTTGGGGTCAAAGGCCGCGGTCAGGGCGGCCGCCCCGCAGTCGAAGGTGGTCGCCGTCGCCGTAGCGGCGAACGGGCCCTGCTCCGCGGGCCCACACGACCACACCGACGCCGGGAGGTCGGGAGCGAAGAAGGTCGCCACCGCGTCGTCGCTCACCGACGCCGCGGGGATCTCCGGCGAACCGAACTCGGGGCTGGTGTCCATGTTGATCGGCACCGTCGACTGGGCGGCAATCTGTACTGCGGTGCTGAACGGCGGCACGATGAACTGCGGCATCGTCGCCGGATCGGTGGTCGGGAGCGGGACGCCGGTAGGGGTCACCAGGCTCGCCAGCGGGATCACCGTGGACTGGTCGAGCCGGGGGTCAACGGACACAAACTCCGGCGAGTTGCCGTTGTTGGTCACCGAGACGGTCGCGTTCACAGTGTGCCCCGGCGGGATGTCCCGGTGCTTGGGAAGCGATCCGGTGGCCGCCGGAGCGCCGAGCCCGATGGTCCCCGATATGCCGGTGGAGGTCTTGACCGACGACACCGAATTCAACTGCTCCAGGTCGAGGCTCCAGGTCCCCGCGCTGGGGGCCACCCACGAAAGGTGCATGGTCTGGAGGTTCTGGCTGCCATCCGGCGTGAGGGTGGACTGCACGTCGACCGGCGACCCGCCGGGGTCGACGAGGAAGCCGAGCAACTGGTAGCCCGCGGAGTCGTCCTGGACGTTGACGTTCAGCCCAAGGTTCTGCTGGCCGGGCGGGACCACGAACTGGTAGGCCAGTTCCTGGTTAGCGAACGACATGCGCTGGTTGCCGCCCGTCAGGATGCCGCTGAAGCTGCCTCCCAGCGGGACCAGCGTCCGGAGCGTGACCGGGATCGAGGCCGGCGCGCTGCCACCGGCGTCGGTGCCGAAGTCCAGGGACTCAGCACGGTCGCCCGGGGCCGCCGGATCCGTCACGTGCACGTTGAACGTTGCCGAGCCGCCGGGGCCGATGGTCTGC
Organism: Actinomycetota bacterium; assembly: GCA_035765775.1. NCBI lineage: Bacteria > Bacillati > Actinomycetota > Actinomycetota bacterium. The sequence goes on from DASTWV010000014.1 coordinate 8,673, forward strand.
ACGGCCGGCACGACGGATCCGGCGACCGGCTGGAAGGCGGAGCCGGTGATGGTGTACGCGAGGGGGCCGCTGTACGCCACGCTCTCGAACGCCAGCATGGTCCACGTGCCGGGCGCCGGGTTGACCACCTGCACCTGGCCGTAGCCGCCCCCGCTGCCCTGCGGACGGGACTGGGCGGCGATCCGGCCCTGAGGATCGAACAGGGACTCCCGGACGGTCGACGTCGGCTGGTTCCCAGTCGCCCAGGCAATCTGGTCCTCCAGCTGGTTGAGGCCGGCGGGCACAGTGAAGTGCACCAGGTGCACGTCGCCCAGCACCTGGCCGGTCTGGTAGACGAAGGTGGGGTCGGTCGCCTGGTTGAGCTGCAGCGTGCCGCTGGCAATGGTGGTCGCCGGCCCCAGCGCCTGGACGGTGGGCGTCACCGTCTGGGTGACCGCACCCACGTTGGTCAGGGTTACCGGCGTGACGGTTGCCGCCCCTGCTGCACCGGTGTGGGATATGGAGTTGGTGGAGTACAGCAGGCCGCTGCCCTCGGGAGTGGAGCCGATGGAGCGGGCATCCTGCACTGCCCGGAGGGCGTCGACGAGCCCCGCCCCCTGCTGGCCGGCCACGATGCTGAGGTCCTGGGCGCTGCTCTTGATGATCTGCTTGACGAGGGCCGGGCTGGGCGTGGCGCCGGCGTGGGTGTCCCGGTAGGCCTGGATCACGAGGGCGGCGACCCCGGCGGTGAGCGGCGCGGCCTCACTGGTCCCGCCGAACGCCACGATGGGCTGCGGGTCCGGCCCGTTGAACAGGTCGGCACACTCGGTGAACTCGGTCGTGTTCGGCGAGCAGTCTGCCCAGCCATTCTCACCCGGTGCGACGACGTCGATGGTGTGGGGTCCGAACTCGGTGACGCCCGAGCTGGAGGGCGAGCTCGGATTGTTGCTCTGCCAGCCGTTGCCACCGAACTGGTACCCGTACGAGGTGGTCTGGGCGTACTCCCGGTAGCTGGTGGAGGCCCCGGCGGAGATGACCGCGGAATCGCTCGAGGGGGTCCCGATGGTGTTGGTGGGACCGGCGTCGCCGGTACTGGCCACAACGGTGATCCCGGCGGCGACGGCGTCCTCGTCGGCGATGGCTATGGGGTCGTTCGAAGGGTTGGGGACCGGGTTGCCGCCGAAGGACTCGCTCAGTACGTCGACGTGGTCGTGACTGACCGCGTAGTCGATCCCCTCGAGAACCACGCTGTTCGGGGCGCCGTTCGAGTGACCGAAGACCTTCATGACCGCCAGCGACGCGCCCGGGGCGACGCCCTGGATTCGGATGGTGCAGCCGGCCGGCAGCGGGTGGGCCGGGTTCACCTCTCCGCTGAGGTCATAGGTTTGGTTGCCCTGGGCGGCGATCGAGCTGGCGTCGCCGAAGGCTTCTTCGCCCCCCGTCACGCCGTTGATGCCATCGCCGCTGAAGTCCTGGTAATCGAAGATCACCGAGGATCCGTTGCGGGTGAAGTCGGGGATGTTGGGGTCCAGCCCGTCGGGGAAGACCGCCACCTTCACGCCGGTGCCGGTCGCCAGGTCATTGGCGGCGGGCTGCGTGACACCCGGGCCGTAGTTGACCTGCATCAGCTGCAGGGCCTCGGGCTCCAGGATCGGCTGGGCCGGATTGGAGGGGCAGGTGGCCGCTGGATTGCCGGTCACCACCGCCGGGCTGGCGGCGGCGCCGGTGGCGGCCTGGGCCACGGCCTGTGCCGAGGTCGCGGGGCTGGGACCGGGCACGACGCTGTCCGGAACGACCTCCAGGACGGAGGGGTCGGCAGCCAGCCGCGCCGCCTCGGCGGTGGACATGGTGGCGGCGACTGCGTTGATGAACGAGTAGCCCTGCGCTTTCGGGGCCTGGAGCGTGCGGAGCTCGTTCAGGATCGGCGCCTGGTCCCCCCTCAGCGTCGAAGCCCGGTGGGATGCCTGGTTGCCGGCGCCCGGCACCTCGGGGTGCTGGTTGCGCAGCACCACGATGACGTTCTGGGTCGCGTTGGCCGACAGCGCCGCCACCTGGGCTTGCGAGAGTGGGCTGAGGTAGGTGGGGGGTGCGAACACCCCGGGGGCCGGCGCGGCAGATGCCGGGCTGGCGGCAAGACGAGGGGCGACGAGTCCGATGGCGAGACCGAGGTGCAGACTCCAGGGTGGGAAGCGAGGTGTCATTCCTCTCTCCTTTTTCGGTTGTCGGCCCCCGAGAAAGGCGAGAATACTCCACTTCCCCCGTACGTTCAATACCCCTTATTATCGCTGCGCTGGGGGCTTGGGCCGGGACCGAGGTCTGGCCCTGGGGGCTGACTTCGGGATGACGTCGGGCTCCGGCTCCGGCTCCGGCTCAGGGGCAGGTGCGGGCGCCCGGCGGCCCGCGCCGATCCGTGCCCCGATCCGCGCCCCTATTGAAGCGAACGCCCCCGGAAGGAGGATCGTCACCACCTCCAGGACGGAGCGCACGGGAGAATCGGAGAGCTTGCTGAGCCCGGCTGCGCTGCCCAGCGCGGCCACCAGACCAGCGGTCCCGGCAATGCCGGCTACCACGAACCCCCGCTGTCCCCGGTTGAACCTGCCGGCGACCCGGACCCCGCCCCACACCCCGGCGACCGCCCCGACGGCCAGGCCCGCCATGATGCCGTCACTCCCCGCCGCCACGGCGCCCACCAGCCCGCCCACCAGCAGCCCCGCACCGAGGCAGGCGGACACCACGGCGATCATCACGAACGACCGGCTGAAGGCGGTCTGATTGCTCCGGCGGGCCGGGGGTCCGGCCTTGGTGGGGCGCGCCCCGGGCCTGGTCCCGGGCCTGGTCCCGGGTTGGGTGCGGGCCTTGGTGCCGGGCCTGGTGCCGGGCCTGGCCGTCACCGGCTGGGCCTTGACGGCCCGCTTGGCGGGCCCGTGGCCGTTGGTCGTGGCGTCGCCCCGCTCAGGCCTCTTGCCAGGGCCCTTGTCGGGCCCTTTGCCAGGTCCTTTGCCAGGTCCCTTGTCAGGTCCCTCGTCAGGCCTTTTGTCCGAGCCCTTGTCAGGCAAGGGCTTTCAGCTCCCGGCGGAGGTCGGCGATCTCATCCCGCAGGCGGCCGGCATACTCAAAACGCAGTTCCTTGGCAGCCTCGTGCATCTCCTCCTCGAGGGACTGGATCAGGCGGCCCAGCTCATCCTTCGGCATGGCCACCACCTCGGGCTCCCGTTCCCGGCGGCCCCGCTTGTTCCGCCCCCGGGGAGCGGCCTGCCCGGGCGAGAGCGAGAGCAGGATGTCGGACACCTTCTTGCGGATCGACTGCGGGTCGATTCCCAGCTCGGCATTGTGGCGCATCTGGATGTCCCGGCGGCGGTTGGTCTCCGAGATGGCCCGATGCATCGAGTCGGTCACGCCGTCGGCGTACATCACCACCTGGCCATCGACGTTGCGGGCGGCCCGCCCGATCGTCTGGATCAGCGACGTCTCCGAGCGTAGGAAACCCTCCTTGTCGGCGTCGAGGATGGCCACCAGGGACACCTCGGGAAGGTCCAGGCCCTCACGCAGGAGGTTGATGCCCACCAGGACATCGAACGCCCCCAGCCGCAGGTCCCGCAGGATCTCGATGCGCTGGATGGTGTCGACGTCGGAATGCAGGTACCGCACCCGGATCCCCATCTCCAGGAGATAGTCGGTGAGGTCCTCGGCCATCTTCTTGGTGAGCGTGGTCACCAGCGTGCGCTGGTCGCGCTCCACCCGGAGGCGGATCTCGTGGATCAGGTCGTCGATCTGGCCTTTGGACGGGCGGATCACCACCTGGGGATCCACCAGGCCGGTGGGGCGGACGATCTGCTCCACAATCTGCTGGGACACCTCCAGCTCGTAGGGCGAGGGCGTGGCCGACAGGAAGATCATCTGGCCCACCCGGTCGATGAACTCGTCGAAGCGCAGCGGCCGGTTGTCCATGGCACTGGGCAGGCGGAACCCGAAGTCCACCAGGGTCTCCTTGCGGCTGCGGTCGCCCTCGTACTGGCCGTGCAGCTGCGGCACGGTGACGTGCGACTCGTCGATGACGCACAGGAAGTCATCGGGGAAGTAGTCGAGCAGGGTGAAGGGCGGCGAGCCCGGGGTCCGGCCGTCGATGTGGCGGGAGTAGTTCTCGATCCCGTTGCAGAAGCCCACCTGGCGCAGCATCTCGAGGTCGTACTCGGTGCGCATCCGCAGGCGCTGGGCCTCGAGCAGCTTCTGCTGGATCTCCAGCTGGTGCAGGCGGTCCTTGAGCTCGTCCTCGATGCCGGCGATCGCCCGCTCCATCCGGGGCTTGCTCGCCACGTAGTGCGAAGCCGGGAAGACCACGAGGTCTTCCAGCTCCGCCAGCACCTCGCCGGTCAGCGGGTCGAGGCGGACCAGGCGGTCGACGGTGTCGCCGAACAGCTCCACCCGGAAGGCGGACTCCTCATAGGCCGGGAAGATGTCGACGGTGTCGCCCCGCACCCGGAACTTGCCCCGGATGAAGCTGAAGTCGTTGCGCTCGTAGGCGATGTCGACCAGCCGCCGGAGGATGGCGCCCTGCGGGTATTCGCCGCCCACCTTGAGGCGCAGCAGGTGGTTCTCGTACTCGATCGGCGATCCCAGGCCGTAGATGCACGACACGCTGGCCACGATGATCACGTCCCGCCGGCTGAGGAGGGCCGAGGTGGCCGAGTGCCGGAGGCGGTCGATCTCATCGTTGATCGACGAATCCTTCTCGATGTAGGTGTCGCTGCTCGGGATGTAGGCCTCGGGCTGGTAGTAGTCGTAGTAGGAGACGAAGTACTCCACGGCGTTGCCCGGGAAGAACTCCTTGAACTCGTTGCACAGCTGGGCGGCGAGGGACTTGTTGGGGGCCATGACCAGGGTGGGCCGCTGGCAGGCCTCGACGACGCCGGCAATGGTGAAGCTCTTGCCCGATCCGGTGATGCCGAGGAGGGTCTGGCGCCGGTCACCGCGCTCCACGCCCTCGGCGAGCTGGGCGATGGCCGCCGGCTGATCACCAGCAGGGGCGAATTCTGAGACGAGCTTGAAGGACCCCACGGGGGCAAGTGTACTGAGGGGTGATCGGTCCACGGGGGCCTGCGACGTGTCGCCGGCCATCTGTCAGCCACTCCTCAAAGATTTTCAAGATTTCTTGCCACATCTCGTGCATGGTTGCGGCTTGGGTGTGGTAGACTAGAACACATGTTCGAGCAACCGACCACGGATCTGTTCCCGCCCGAGGACTTCGGCACCGAGGCCCTGGGGGA
>DASTWV010000015.1 GCA_035765775.1 Actinomycetota bacterium
GAGCCCAAAACCCCTAGACTCGGCGCATGGAAACGATGGCTCAACGTCGCCAGCAGCCGAACTTGCTGATTCTCGCAGCCCTTGCCATCGCATTGATCCTCAGCCTCGCTGCTGTCTCGGTCATCATCAAGAGCCAGAAGCCAACCGACTGCACGACGGCCCAGACCACGGAGGTCCCGGGACCTGGGGTCCTCGGATGGCTCAAGGGCCGGTTCCAGCCGCCGATTCTGGAAGCGTGCATGCACCAGGGCTGACCACCAGGTACGAGCGGGCGCAGATGCCCTCCAGTCCAGCCCCCGAATGGAGCGGGGAACCGGAGTGCCGCCTCCCGCCCGGTCACGATGGGCACGGATTTGGGCACGGGACACGTCACAACCAACCCATCCGAGCCCGCATAAGCCCCGACCACGGATCTGCATTCGTGCAGGTCAGACGACCTTTTTGACCTCCATCAGCAATGGCCGCCGCACACCCCTCGATGGTCTTCAAAACCAGTGCGCCGGGGAGACTCGGTGGGCGGGTTCGATTCCCGTCCGCCTCCGCTATTTGGGGTCTGAGCTGCGGAAACGCTCTCGGGCCCCTTCGCTTTTCCGGGCCCGGAGATTGGCACCTGGGAAGCCGAGGGCACGGAATGGTCACGAACCATCCGACGAGCCCTCCTCGTAGTCCCCAAATATCAGGCTGGCAACCTTGTTGGCCGAATCCCGGTCCAGCTGCGGCATGACGTGGCCGTAGGTGTCCAGCGTGATGCCGATGTTGGCGTGGCCCAGGCGTTCACTGACCACCTTCGCCGGCACCCCGGCCGGCCAAACTGGTACAGAGCGTTGTTCGAAGCCTACGAATATCTCCTGGTTTGAGGTTTCTCCCAGGGAGATTTCAGCACTCCACGCGATCGCGTCCTCGGGCTACCTGGGCAGCGCGCGAGGACCAGTCACCGCTAGCCGCCTGCACCCACCCCACGGCGGTCCCCGGTGTGAGGTGTAGGGCCTCAGCCAGTACGGAGGCCGGGAGTGGGGTTGCCAGGTGCATGAGAGCGCTCCGGCGGCCTGCCGGGGCAGAGGCCAGGGAAAAGTCATGGGTGCTCAATGCCAACCTTTCGCCTCGATGGCAGTGCCACACGCCTCGTCCTCGGGGCCGCCGGGACGGGACTCGCCTACGTCATCAACTACGCCCTGGTCGCCAGGTCAGGCGCGTCCAGAACGGCGGTCGTGACGTACCTCCTGCCAATCGTGGTCGTGACCTTGGGGGCATCTTTTTCCAGTGAGAACTTTCTCTACCATCTCAAGGGCCGGCCTTGCGGCCGACCGGGTTCCTGCGGCCGGGCCTTCGGCCCGTGCTCGGTCCCACGCCCGAAGCGTCGCCTTCAGCTCTCGGCGGTCAGCCCCATATACTCGACAAGCCTCGCATAGCATTCCGCCAGTCGGTCTTCGCTCACCACCCCTAGATGATCTTCAAGATCCGCTTTCATTAGAGGCTGGACCGCTGGAATCCGGACCCAGCACTTGCTACTGACGTTCCCTTCACCGGCACCCAGTTTCACGCAGAATTTTGTCCTGCGTTTCGTTGAGCTAGAAATCGGGCACGCCAGAACGACGCTCCAGGCAGCATCAGCATTTGTCTCGGAACCAGACAGAATGAGGACGGGCCGCCGAGTGTCGTAGACCGCTCGGTCCTCTGCCGGAAGCAAGACAATGGTGGGATCAGCCACGAGGTAGACTCCCCCAACTATAGGGGCCGTCAACTCAACAGTTGGCGATTCGCCCGCTTGCGAAGCTTAGCCAAGCTCCGGATGTCACAAGCAAGGTCCTCCATTGCTCCATCCTCGGTGTCTTGTACCGGAAGTTGGCCCACCTTGCGCAGGAGCCTGGAAACGGCCGCCTTAGCGTCCGGCATGGGCCGAATAATGTCCAAGTCTAGCTCAACCCCTCGTTGCCCGCGCTTTTGGGCCTCAATCATCGGAGCCGTTTGATAGGTGATATCCCTAAGGGAAGAGGCAGCATACGATCCGAATTCAGCCACAACCCCCCTGACGATCTCCCAGAACTTCGAATCAATGTTGACATTCACCACGTCATCAACAAGCGTCAGACGATACTCGGGGGTGCCGAACGGATTAGCCTGTTCGACTCGCCCTACCTTGCCGAGGGCAACGAGGCGCGCCTCCAAACCAAGCAGATCGTAGTCAAAAGGACCGTGGTTCAGCCATTGCCAACGCACTCCGCTCATTGGTTGCCCCAACGACTCAACAGCCCGCAAGTCGCTGAGATAGAGCAACTTTGCAAGCTTCGTCCGAGTGATGACAGCCCCGACTCCAGCAGCCGCTGCCAATACGGCAACCACTGCGCGGCTCGCATCGCCGTCGTCCTCATACCCCATAGTCACTCCATTATAGCGTACACGTGTTCGCTGCGCATCTTCGCTGAGTGTCCCCAGTATCGACACGCACCACCCAAAACTCAACCAGTCTCTACCAACCCTGGGAAGGCCCGTACTGGCCCCATCGCAGACGAGCCTTCCATGAAGTTCCTCCCGTGACCACTCTCGGCGGTCTGACCTCCGCCCGTTTCCTCCTCCGTCCTGCCCCGTGCTGAACACTAGCTAGCCTCCGCTCCCCTAGCGTCCATCGACAACAGCGATGATCGATGCTGTTACGGGCAGTTCTCCATGAGCATGTAGGGCCGGTCTGGGGCAACGCTGCTTGAGGACGGACTGAACACGAAGTAGCCGGCTCGCAGGTCGTGGGGGGATGATCGCATGGTCCTGTAAACCAAAGGGCCCTCCCCGCGTTCTTGCCAGATCCGGAAGGGCCCAAGGCGGTGTCAGCCACCGTGGTCATCGTAGTTCCCTGGGCCGGCAGTGTCGAGTCCTACCAGGCCGCCGGGCGCGACGTCAGGCCGGCTGAGCCACCGAGGTGCCCTCGTTGCCGGGAGGCGATGGTCTTCTGGTCCGGCTACGAGCGTGACCTGCGCCTGGGCTTCGACCCCGACGGTGGTGGCGCCAGCCGGCACCTGCGGATCTGGGTCCCCCGGGTTCACTGCCCAAGCTGCGGGGCCACCCCTGGGCTCCTACCGGCGTTCTGCCTGGCCCGCCGCCTGGACGAAGTCGAGGTGATCGGGCTCGCCCTGGTCTGGGTTGTGGACGGGCGAATGGTCGCCGCGGCGGCCGCGTTGCTCGCCGTTGCCCGCGGGACGCTCCGGGGATGGGTCGCCCGCTTCGCCTATCGGGCGCAGGGCATCGCCTACCGGTTCGCCGGGCTGGCCATCGAGTGGGGATCGGAGGTCTTCGACCTGCCCGCCCCGCCCACCAGAGCAGCCATCGAGGCCATCGGGCGGGCCTTCGAGGCGGCCCGGCGCCGGCTGGCGGGCAACGTCGTGCCGCTCTGGCGCTTCGTCTGCGCCGTGAGCGGCGGGGCGGTGCTGGCCACCAACAGATCCCCGCCATGAGGCCCTCGACGGGGAGGTGGTTGGCTCGTGGCCCTGCCTCGATCGACAAGGAGAGAGCCCATGGAGAACCGCCCAGAACGAGCCGAAGCCATCGCACTGTTCCGCTACGGGGTCATCGCCCCGGCAGTCAGCCCCCATCTCGGCCCCGCCGAGCGGGGCGCCATTGTCCGGGAGCTCGCCGCCGGCGTCCATACCGACCCCGAGGGGGTCGAGCGCGTCCTCAGCCGGGCCACGATCGACCGCTGGCTTCGGGTCTACCGGGACCGGGGCCTGGCGGGCCTCAAGCCAACGCCGCGAAGCGACACCGGGGCGCTGCGCCGTCACCCCGAACTCTTCGAGGAGGCGGCCCGGATGCGCCGGGAGGTGCCGACCCGCTCCGCCGAGGCAATCGCCGCCCAGCTCTATGCCATCCACCGCATCCCCGTCTCCGCCCGCACCATCCGCTCCCAACTCGCCTCCCGGGGCCTCACCCGGGCCGCCCTGACCGCCGAGCCGGCGGTCTTCGGCCGCTTCGAGGCCGAGCGGGTGAACCAGCGCTGGATCGGTGACTACCTGGTCGGGCCCTGGGTGCCCCATCCCAAGGTCGCCAGATCCCGGCGGGCCAGGCTGATGCTCTACGTCGACGACAAATCCCGCCTGCTGGTGCACGGGATGTGGGGCTTCACCGAGACCACCCGTTCCGCCCAGCTCACCTTCAAGGCGGCGATCCTGCGCCGGGGACTGCCCGAGGCTCTGCACCTCGACCGGGGCGCCGCGTTCGTCGCCGCCCCGCTGCGGCGCTCGGCCGCGGTGCTCGGCGTCCGCATCATCCACTCCCGGCCCTACCACCCCCAGGGCCGAGGTAAGCAGGAGAGGCTGAACCGGCTCATCCGGGAGCGGTTCATCGCCGAGGCGGAGGCCGTCGGCATCGCGGACCTGAACGAGCTGAACGAGCGCTTCATGGCCTGGGCCGAGTCGGTGTGCAACACCCGGGTGCACACCGAAACCCGGGAGACCCCCATCGCCCGCTTCCTGGCCGGGGACCCGTTGCGGTTCCCGAGCGCCGAGACGCTGGCCGATGCCTTCCTGTGGTCGGTGATCCGCAAGGTGTCATCGACCGCCTGCGTGTCGCTGGAGGGCAACCGCTACCAGGTAGACCCGGTGTTGGTGGGCAAGCGGGTGGAGTGCCGTTTCGTCCCCGAGGACCTGACTACGGTGCTGGTCTACCTCGAGGGCCGCCCGGCCGGGGCAGCGACGCCGCTGGTGATCTCCGCCCACACCCATCCCCAGGTGCCCAAGCCCCCGCCGGCGCCGACGCCCCCCGCCGTCGACTACCTGGGCCAGGTACTGGCGGACTCCGAAGACGCCATGCCCGGGGCGATCGCCTACCGGGAGCTGCCCGGAGCCGAGGCCGCAGACCATGAGGCCGCAGATCCGGGGGAAGACGAGGGCAGGCCATGAGCGCCACCCGGGCTCCATGGCTTGCCCACTTCGGGCTCACTGCAACCCCGTTCACCAAGTCTGTGCCCGCCGCAGATCTCTACCAGCGCCCGGCCCTGGCCGAGGCGGTGGCCCGGATCAGCTTCGTCGTCGCCGGCTCGGGACTGGGCATCGTCGTCGGCGACGTGGGGGTGGGCAAGACCGTCGCCCTCCGGGCCGCTGTCGCCGGCCTCGACCCGCTGCACCACCACCTGATCTACCTGGCCAACCCGCCGGCGCTGGGCACGAGAGGCCTGCACGTGGCGATCGTCTCAGCCCTCGGGGTGCAGCCCCGCTTCTTCCGGGCGGAGGTGGCCGCCCAGGCGGCCGAGGCCCTCGCCGCCGAGGAGGCCGAACGCCACCGCCGGGTGATCCTGGCCTTCGACGAGGCCCACCTGCTCTCCCCGGCCCAACTGGAGGAGATCCGTTTGTTGACCAACCAGAACCTCGATGCCGCCAGCCCCTTCGCGGGGCTGCTCATAGGACAGCCGACCCTGCTACGCCAGCTGCGCATGGGGGTGTTCAGCGCGTTGGACCAAAGGATCTCCATGCGCTTCGCCATCCCGGCGATGGACCTGGCCGAGTCGGGATCGTACCTGGTGCACCATCTCAAGCTGGCAGGACGGCGTGACGCGGTCTTCGCCGAGGACGCCGTCTCCCGCCTGCACCGCTTCGCCGGGGGCATCCCGCGGGCGCTCAACAACGCCGCCACCGCCGCCTTGGTGGCCGCCGCCTCGGCCGGCAAGGCCATCGTCGACGACGCTTGCGCCAAAGCGGCGGTCGCCGAGCTCACCCGGGAGTGACCCGGGCCATGGCTGGCACCTACGACCCCAACGAGATCGCCATCGCTGTCATCGCCCTGGAGGACGGCTACTCCCTCAGCTACATCGCCGCTTACCTGCGCCGGGACCGCAGCGGCCTGCACCGGGCACTGCGCAGACTGGGCTACCCGACCCGGCCGGTCAAACCTGACCCGCAGGCCCAACGCGAGGCCGTCGAGGAGGCCATCGCATCCATCGACGTGTGGACCCGCATCGAACTGCGTGCCGACCTCACGCAGGTGCGAAGCATCATCTGCGCCATGCCGTCACCGCCGCCGTAGGCCCTTGTCCAAACTCGCCTCTTGTGGCCGGGCCTTACTGGGGCCCGGCCACAAGCGCGTCCGGTCAACCGTTGGAGCTGGGCCACCAAGACCGCTGACCCATGACCGCTGACCCATGCTCAACCAATCCTGCCGAACGATCCTCACGCAATCCTGCCAATGGATGCTTAACAAGCGTTGCCCGCAACACTCGGCAGCAGGATCACCGACGGTCTCCGCTTCCCAGTGCTCATGCCATGCCTGCGGCATCACATGTTCGACGGTCAGGTTTCGCGGGCAGAGTTGACCTTCGCCCAAGG
>DASTWV010000016.1 GCA_035765775.1 Actinomycetota bacterium
CTTCGGCTTCGGGGATGTGGCGTGGGTCGGGGAGGCCTTCGGGGCGGACTTCGACGGGCTGGGCGCCGGGCCGATCTCGGGGGGGCTGGGACTGGGACTGGCGGTGGGGGTGGCGGCTTCACTGCCGGTGCTGATCGGCGAGCCGGCCTCGGGCCGGGGGGCGTGATCGGACTGGGGCGCGGTCCCCGAGCCCCGCAGCCCTTCGGCCAGGGCCACCCCGCCGATCAGCACCACGATGATCGGGATGACCAGCCAGGGGCGGCTCCGGATGAGGTTGCTGCGGGGAGGCCGGGGGTGGCGGTGCTTGTGGCGCGGCGAATCGGGACCGGCAACATCTGGCATCGCGCTATTTCACCAGGTTTCGCGTAATCGGTGCTGGAGCGCCGGGCTGCAGGCGGGAGCCTACGCCGGGCGGTAGGCCACCACCCAGTCGACCTGCATGTCCACGTGGGCCGGCGTCGAGGCGTCCGGGCAGGGCGCCCAGGTGTCGCCGCAGGTGCCGGCTTGGGTCTGCAGGTCCATCTCCATCGTCTGGGCGGGCACGCGGGCGTCGGCGACCGTCGCCCACACCGTGCCGTCGAAGGTGTAGCTGAGCAGCCCGGGGGTCCACTCGACGCCCAGCGTGTGCCACTGGGTGAGGTCGATGCCCGAGAGCGTGTGCTGGATCTGGCACGAGTCGTTGCCGTTGGTGCCGCAGTGCAGCGTGGCGCTGGTGTGGGTGCGGGCACCGCCACCGTCCTCGGCGAAGTCGATCTCCGGCGGCCAGCCGCTCCCCGACGGCCACAGCAGCAGGACGCCGGCGACCCCGTCGCCCGCATCCATCCGGAAGCGGACCTCGTACTTGCCGTAGGTCTGCTTCAGGGCCGGTGCGCTCGAGACGCCCCCCGAGACCCACCTGCCGCCGAAGGCGGGGTCCTGGTAGGTCTGCAGGTTGAGGGCGCCATTGCTGACGACCACGTGCGATGGGTCCCACCAGCCCCCGGCGTCGCCGCCCGGCTGGCCCTGGTAGGCGCCCCAGGCTTTGGCGTTGAGGCTCGAGCCGGTGAAATCGTCGGCGAAGACCTGGGTCCAGCCGACCAGGTTGCCGGTGGGCATGGCGCTACCGCTCGGGCTCCCGGACGACGAGGTGCTGGCGGGCGGCGCCGTCGGGGTGGAGCCGGGTGTGGTGGGGGCGGGGCTGGTGGGGCTCCCAGGGGTGAGGCCCAGCGAGGACGCCACCGTGCCGAAGGCATCGACCGCACCGGTGACCGTCGCCAGCAGGTAGCCCGCCCCCGAGGACACCATGCCCACCACCGAGCCCACCAGGCTCCCGGCCGCCGACCCAGTGAAGGGGGCGTTGCCGAAGGCGAAGATGCCGCCGTCGGAGGCCACCAGCCAGTAGCCGAGGCCGGTCGGCGTGGCCGCCATGCCCACCACCGGTTGGTTGAGGTGGATGGAGCCGGTGGACCCGAAGAAGTGCGAGTCGCCGAAGCTGAAGATGCCGCCGTCGGTGGCCACCATCCAGTAGCCCCGGCCGGTGGGGCTGGTGGCGATGCCCACGATGGGCCGGTTGAGGCGGATCGAGCCAGTAGAGCCGAAGAACTGGGCGTCGCCGTAGCTGAAGATGCCGCCGTCGGCGGCCACCAGCCAGTACCCGTGGCCGCTGGGCGTGGGGGCGAGGCCCACGATGGGTTGGTTGAGGCGGATCGAGCCGGTGGACCCGAAGAACTGGGCATCGCCGTAGCTGAAGATCCCGCCATCGGAGGCCACCAGCCAGTACCCGTGGCCACTGGGAGTGGCGGCGATGCCCACGATCGGCTTCGAGAGGGCCAGGGCGGCCGCCGAGCCGTAGCCTACCGCCGAGCCGCCGGCGGTCACCGCCCCGTTGGCCTGGGCCACCCACCAGCCCTGCCCGCCGGGGGCGAGGGCGACCCCGACGGTCGAGGACGCCTGGGCGGCGACGGGCGAGGTTTCCTGGGCGGCGACGTGGGCCGGGAATGGTGCCGTGGCAACAGACACGAGGGCTGCCGCTCCGACGAGCGCTGCGGTCGCTGCTGCGGCGAGACGTCCCACGACTCCTCCTCGTTCTCCTGGCCTGAACGGGCGGAGCGCCCGACCGGGAGGACCCAGGTCCCGGTCGGGCGCCCACTCCCCCAGTTGTCGTCGCGTGGGCAGCGCGGGCACATACGCAATCAGGGTGTTTCCAGATGACGAGTTCGGACCACCGATTTGCGCGCTCTGCGTGGTCAGCGGGCCAGAGGGCCTAGTTATCCGGGGCGGTCACTGGTAGGCCCCCGGCAGTCGCCCGGGGTCGCCGACGGGTGGTCCGAAGAGGCGGATGATGGTCCCTCGCCATGCCGCCCTCGCCGGAGTTCCGGGCCCACCATGTGGCCATCAGCGTGCGCGACCTCGACAAGACGGTCGCCTTCTACGCCCGGCTGGGGTTCCGGCCTGTCCTGCGCTGGGCGGCCGGGGACGGGTCGCTCACCATCACCCATTTGGAGCTGGGGGGGTTCCTGCTGGAGGTGTTCTGCTACGCCGCAAATGCCGCGGTGCAGCCAGGGACGGTGGCCGTCGGCAACGACCTTGAGGCCGTCGGGGTAAAGCACCTGGCCCTGGCGGTGGAGGACGTGGCGGCCGTGCGGGCGGCGCTCAGGCCGAAGGGCTGGCGTGCACCGAGGTCGTCGAGGGCCGCACGGGGCTCGTCTACTGCTTTGTCCGGGACCCGGACGGGTACTGGGTGGAGATCGTGCAGGAGGGGCGGGCTGGGGCTCAGTAACGCTGGCCGGGCGGCGATAGTGCACGGCTGCCGCAATCAAGTGCAGCAGTGGATCCCCGACGGCCTCCGGGAAGATGCTGGGCTTTACCTTCCAGCGGACTAGGCATTCCAGGTCATTGCCACAATCCCCCGTACCATGCCGAAAATGGCTAGGTCGCGCTATAGGCAGACTCACCGCACTCGTGCACGATGGCACAGGACTGGACCCAATCCACAGAGGAGTCTTCGCCATGCCCGCCGAGCCGCCGGTGTACCGGAGCCAACACCCGGCTGACGCCCAGCCGCTGCACGCACGCCTCGACCGCCGGGGCATCAGCCTCATCGCCGTCGTCGGCCTCCTGACCGGCCTGCTGTGGGGCGGCGGGACCGCCGCCGCCATCGCGGCACCCGCGATCCCTGCTCAGGCGTCGCTCCCGGCGGCGGTGCAACGCCCCGCAACTTTGTCTGCACCGGCGGCGAACCCACTGGCAGAAGCTGCCCAGGCACCGCCTGCGGCGAAGTCCGCCCGGAAGGCGGCACCCCTCAGTGCCTCGGCCCTGCTTGGTGGCCTGCAGCCCCAGGGAACAGTGATGTCCGCCATGGTGGCCGCCTCCGAGACCCAACCCCTGCCCCCGGCGTCAGCTACGCCCACCTCCTCGATGGTCCCGGTGACCCAGTTCCCCCCGCCGCTCACCCCCTTCCCCCGCGCCACGACGACTGCCAGCACCGAGGTCACCGCCAAGCGCACCGCCAACAGCGACACCTTCGACAACCACAATGGGACAATGACCACGAAGGTGTCCCAGGGGATGAACTATCACACCCCGAGCGGCTACCAGCCGGTCGATTTGAGCTTCCACGCCCCGGGTGCGGGGATGAGCGGCGTGAGCGCCATCGAGGACCACTCCGATGTCACCGTGAGTGTCTCGTCCTCAGGCGTGGCCGCCGTCGGTCCCGAGGGCACCGGGATGCGCATCCTGACCCCGGGTCTGGCCGGGGTGGCGGGCAGCGTGGCCTCCTCGGTGCTCGGCGGGGTGCCGTGGAAGTTCACCCCCACCGGGGCGGGCCTGGAGGCTGCGACGATGGTCCCGTCCCGCCAGGGCGCCCGGACCTATTCGTTTAACGTCCAGCTCTTGGGTGGGGCCAAGGCACTGAGTGTCGATGCTTCGGGCGACCTGGTCTCCGGTGCCTTCTCGGTCAGCCGGCCGCTGGTGGTGGGCGCCGACGGCGGCATCTACCCCACCGGGGCCTGGGTGGTGTCAGGCTCGACGATCAGCTTCGGCCTGGATGACACGCTGCTTCCTAATTCAGCCATACCGTACGTCATCGACCCCAACTGGAAGTGGAGCTTCGCCGGCACCGGTGGGGCCAGCTTCGTCAACACCTCGTCCAGCTACGGCAGCGGCGGCTCCACCTCCGTGACGGACGCCAGCTCCTACTTCGCCATCGCCGACAACCGCCAGCCCGACGGTCAGTACGTGATCGCCGATGCCGCCCTGACCTTCGACACCTCCTCGATCCCCACCAACGGCTTCCCGGAGTACGCCAAGATCAACCTGTTCTCGTGCTCGGCGGTGCAGGCCGACGCCAACGAGTCGCTCGTCCTCG